>JANPKV010000300.1:0-21930 GCA_031426185.1 Rhodobacterales bacterium
GGTTTCACCTGCGACGCCAGCCGCGTTGCAAACCCATGGTGGAGACCAGACAATGACCACAGCAACTCTCGACGTTTTGTTCAAGGATACGCTGAGCAAAATGTATTACGCCGAACAGCGTATCGCGAAGGCGTTGCCAAAGATGCAGGCAGCTGCTCAGTCCCCCGATCTTCAGGCGGCTTTCGAGACGCATCTTGAGGAAACGATGGTCCAGATCGACCGGATCCAGCAGGTGTTCGAACTGATGGGCCAGCCGGCCACAGCGCAAACCTGCCCCGTGACAGACGCGCTGATCCAGGCAGGCGACCAGACGGTTGCCAACTATCAGGGCGCACCCGCCCTGGATGCAGCCCTGATTGCTGCGGCGCAAGGTGTCGAACACCACGAGATCGCCCGCTACGGCACGCTCTGCGCCTGGGCTGACCTGCTCGAGATGCAGGACGCGTCTGACCTGTTGACGCTGTCACTGACCGAAGAGCTTGGCACCGACGATGCGCTGAACGATCTGGCGGATACATCGGTGAACGAGACGGCCCTGCGCGCCGCCTGATCACGAACGTTCCAGGTCGCCCCCCTGCGCAGGCGGGGGGGCGATGCTCCATCCGGGGGGTCAGTGCGCTTCGAGGACGTCCTTCAGTCGCTTGACGTCGCGCCGGGCGTGATTATTCGAGATCAGACTGACGAAGGGCTGACCGACAGAGCCGCCTGCAGGTTTCCAGCGCAGGTCGACGACCACCTCGCAGCTGCCGTCCCGCGCCTCATGCACAGCAATATGTCCCCGCGTCTGGTAGGCCGTGCCGACCGATCTCCATCTGATGATGCCTGATGACGGTTCTTCGGACGTTTCGATCGTCGTTACGACAAGGCGCCCGAACCGCAGCCGCCACCTGTTGCTTCCAAGGCGCTCGGCCGCGTGCAGGCCCGTCACGACACGCGGCCAGTTGAGCACGTCGCGCAGAAAGTGCAGCACGACAGGCTTGGGCCTCGCGATGGTGACGGCGACTGTCCCGTCGACCGCGTCAGGCAGAGGGACCGCTTTGTTCAATAGTGTCGGCGTGCGACGCCGGGTCTTGGCGGCAGCAAGGATCATCGACCGGGTCGCCGCAAGGCCAACCACCAATCCCATAACCGCATAGCGCCCAAAGCGCCCCAATCTTGCCCAGCGCGCCATGACACCTACACACAAATGCTGAGCCGGCTGGTGACGCGCAGCCCGGGTTCAAGCTCGGCCACCATCTGCAGGATTTCGCGCGCCTGTGCGTCGCTGCCGACGCGACCGTCTATATAGACCTGGTCGGCCTCGACGGTGCAGCGCAGCCCCGGAACCTTCGCGCCAAGAATTTCGCTGAGCTGCGTGACAGATCGGGGTTGCGCCCCGACATAGGTCGTAGGTCCAGCCTCGTCGTGCAGCCAATGTCCGTTGGTCGCTGTGCTGCCCGTCGGGGGTTCGGCATGGGCCTCACCGGCATGTGGGGGAAGCTGCTTTGGGCCGGCTGGCGGCAAGGTATCATCGTCGTCCATCGCGTTTCCTTTGGCTGTCTTGACGTTAACCGCGCAAGCGCTGCTCCGTTCCTGACGGAATGCGGAGCCATCGAACGAGATCCGCGGTGTCTTTTGCCGCCCCTCAGTCGCGCTGCTTGGCCCCATCCGTCCCGGTTGCCTTTTGGCGACCAAGGCTGTTCCAGACCTTCTTGTCGAAAGGCGACAGGGCGTTGTCGGCCGGTTGTGACAGCATCTCGGCCAGCATCTGCTTGGCGCGGTTGACACGGCTTTTGACGGTGCCCACGGCGCAGTCACAGATCACCGCGGCGTCCTCGTAGCGTTCACCCAGCACGACGACCAGGATCAGCATTTCCCTGAACTGGACAGGCAAGCGCTTCACCCCGGCCATGACCTCGTTGTAGTAGATCAGGCTTTCCTGGTTCGCCTCGACCAGAACACCGCCCGACACACAGTCGGCATCGCCCGTCGTCTCGCGGCGGCGACGCCGGACCTGATTGAAAAACGTGTTGCGCATGATGGTGAATAGCCAGGCCCGCAACCGGGTGCCCGGCTCGAAACGGTCTATATTGGCGAGGGCTTTGGTCAGCGTGTCCTGGACCAGATCGTCCGCGTCCTGGGCGTTGCGCGTCAGGGACCTCGCGTAGGCCCGAAGCGCGGGAATCGACTCCAGCACGTCCGGCATCAGCAGTTCTCTTGTCCGGACATCCATTAGGAGAAACCCATCCTAAGTATACAACTACCAATGCGCGGTGCCTGAAAGGGTTCCCGGTTAAAGGCGTCTGCAGGGGGCAGAAATCGGTCCCACCCGGCAGTAAACCCTTGCGCGCGAACCCGGTGCGCGGGGGGCGTCGTAGCCGACCTTCGAGGGTCTCGCGTGGCGGGCTTGTGTTCGCCCCGGCACCCGTTTCGGGCACCGGGGCGCTGGTCTATATGGGTGGGGCAAAACAGGTCCGGATGCGTCAGGCGATCAGCGCAAAGTGATCTCGGGATCCTCCGCAGGATCTTCGTCCATCATGGGGTCTTCGATGATGCGGCGGCCGCGGTCATCGCCGATTTCTGGATTGGCGGGATCGGGTGGAGTGATCTCTTCGTCATCGTCGCCCAGTTCGCCGTAGTTGGCATCTTGTTCGCCCATGGGATCGGTCAGATCGCTGATGCCTTCGTCGTCATCAAGATCGTCGAGGTCATCTTCGGGCAGCGGCACCAGATCACTGTCGAGATTGTCGTTGACGCCGCGGTCTGACGGGTTGAGGACGTCGCGTCGGGGATCCTGCCAACCACCCTGCTGCGCCCCCAGGCCGTTGCCGACCGGATTGATGATGTCGTCCATTGCAACCTCCAAAGTTGTGGGTCGGGCAATGCGCCCTGTTTTCACAACCCAAGCTGGTCCGAAACGTTCCCCGCGCTTTCGGTTGGCTGAAGCGGTGCGCCTATAGACAGATCGACGCGGCAACCACCGGCATCAGGGTCCAGATCGCCGCCACGACGCCCGTGACGGCCAAGGCGACATTGGTCGTCTGCATGTGCCGCGAGGGGGAAGGATGGCGCAAGACGATCAGCAAAATCAGGGCCTGCACCGCGACGGCGGCGACCCAGACGGCGATCAGGACGGGGCGTGCGGCGACATCGGCGGGCCAGTGGCGAGAGCATGCAAGCCCCTGCAAGGCATAGACCGCGCTGAAGCCGATCAGCCATGCGGTCAAGGGAACCGACAGGCGCAAGACCTCTTTCATCCGAACGCTCCGGGCAACCAGGCCGCCCCTAACGCCATCAGGCCGGTAACGGCGGTGAATTCGGCCCAAAGTGCCGCGATCCGGGCCTCGCCGCTGCGCCGGGGCGAGGCATAGCCCGCCGCAACGCGCGCGCCTACAAAACACAGCATGAGGACCGTCAGGGCGACATGAAAGGCCACGTGACCCGCTAGCAGCCACAGCGTCGCGTCATAGGCATGGCCCGCCGGGTCGGGTCGATCCAGCATCACGGATGCAGCAGCCGCAGCCAGTGCGGCGCCCCCCAGCAGGCCCAGCACAAGACCGGGCCAGCTGGCACGTGCGTCCCCAATCGCGCGCACCGCAAGTCGTGGCCCCGCGACCAGTGACACGGCGCCCGCCAGAGCCAGCACCACCGGCAACGCGTCGGGTTGCAGGTAGGACGGGGGCGGCCAGTTCGGCGCGACGGTCCACAAGAACGCATAGCCAAACAGCAGGGAGCCAAAATGCACCCCATCCGCCAGCAGCAGGAAAAGCGACCCCCACCAGCCCGGGGGCTTCGCACTTTCGGATGCCAGCGGCAGCATCGCGCCGTGCCCGGCATCCACCGGCCCGGCATCCTGCCGCGCGCCGAGCCCCCAGGCCCAGTAAAGCGACAGCGCCACCACGCCGCCCAGCGCCAGTCCGGCGACAGCGTAGGCGTCGAACAGCGGCGCGAGGAAAGATGTGCTGGTCACGACCGCCAGCAGGAACGGCAGCAGCGAGTTGTCCGGCAGCACGGCCACCTGACAGGGTGTGCCCTCCAGGGTCGAGACGATCAGCGTCTCGCGGCGGTTGCGCTGCGCGTCGCCGAGATACCCCTCGCCCCGGGCGATGCGGACCGCAAGGTCGGGATCGTCCTCCAGCGGATACCGGCCCCGCACGATGGGGATCGACGCAAATCCGTAAGCGGGCGACGGGATGGCGGCGGCCCATTCCAGCGTGCCGGCCCCCCACGGATTGCGACGGCCCCGTATGGCGACAAAGCTGTTGACCGCCACATCGAGGACGATCAGCGCGAATCCGATGGCCATGACAAATGATGCGATCGACGCGATCAGGTTCAGTGCGTCCCACCCCTGCCCCGCATCATAAGTCCAGGTCCGGCGGCGCTGCCCCAGCAGCCCCGCCATGTGTACCGCAAGAAAGGTGACATGAAACGCGGGCACCACCAGCCAGAACGCGACCTCGCCCAGCTTGAAGAACCGCGTGCGCCCGGTGAGCAGCGGCAGAAAGTAGTAGATCGCCGCGACCATGGGAAACACATAGCCACCGATCAGCACGTAATGCAGGTGTGCCACCACGAAATGCGTATCGTGGACCTGCCAGTTGAACGGCACCACCGCCAACATCACGCCCGTCAGCCCGCCGATCACGAAGGTCGCAAAGAATCCCAGGATCCACAGCATCGGCAAGTCCATCCGGACCCGCCCTTTCCAAAGCGTGCCGATCCACGAAAACAGCATCACCGAAGTCGGCACCGCCACCAGCGTCGAAGCGGCCGAAAAGAACGCGAGCCCCAGATGCGGGATGCCCGTGGTGAACATGTGATGGACCCAAAGCCCAAAGCTCAGCACGGCCAGCGATATCGCGCCCGCAACCACCCAACCGTAGCCCAGCAGGTGGGTGCGTGCCATGACGGGCAGGATAGTGGCGATCATGCCGGCGGCAGGCAGAAAGATGATATAGACCTCGGGGTGGCCGAACAGCCAGAACAGGTGCTGCCACAAAAGCGGGTCGCCGCCGTTTTCCACCTGAAAGAACGGCCAGTCGAAGGCGCGCTCCACCTCCAGCAGAAGCGACCCCAGGATCATCGGGGGGAACGCCGTCAGGATCATCACCGACACGACCAGAATGAACCACGCAAAGATCGGCATGCGCGATAGGCTCATGCCTGCCGCGCGGTAACGCAGCACGGTGACGATGACCTCGATCGCCGTTGCGATGGCCGAAACCTCGATGGAGGTGATGCCCAAAAGCCAGACATCCGCACCGATGCCGGGCGAGAATGCGGCCGAGGACAGCGGCGGATACATGAACCAGCCGCCGTCAGGTGCCAGCCCCATCAGCATGGCGATAATGACCGCGCTGCCGCCGAAGATGTAGACCCACAGCCCGTAAGCCCCCAATCGCGGAAATGCCATGTCGCGGGTGCCCAGCATCCCGGGCAAAAGCAGCATCGACATCGCCTCGAAGAACGGGATGGCGAACAGGAACATCATCACCGTGCCATGCATGGTGAAGATCTGGTTGTAGACCTCGGGCTGCATGAACGCGGATTGCGGCGTTGCCAGCTGCGCGCGGATCAGCATCGCAAGGACGCCGCCGATCAGGAAAAAGGTGGTCGCGACGATCAGGAACAGCGTGCCGATGTCGTTGTTGTTGGTGGTGGTGAACCAGCCGCGAAAGCGCGGGTCGGACCCCCAGACGCGCATCAGCGCCCGGTGCAGCGGCAGGGCGGTCCCATGCCGGACGGACGGCGCCTTGTTCGGCGGGGTCATGGCGGCCCCCCCTGCAAGAACGCGGCCCAGGAGGCCGCATCATGCGCCTTTACGGTAAAGACATGTTCGCGGTAGCCGCGACCGCTGAACTCGGCACTTTGCCCTGCATAATCGCCCGGCAAGGCAGCCTCGATCCGCAGAACGTTCACATGACCGGGCACCGCGTCCAGCTTGCCCGCCAGTCGCGGCACCCAGAACGAATGGATCACGTCGGTACTGGTGATCTCGACATCGACGGGTTGCCCTGCGGGAATGTGCAGCACCCCTTCGGTGGCAAGGTCCGGCGCGTCGGCATATCCGAAGGTCCATGCCCATTGTCGTGCCTCAGCCTGCACGGTGACAAGGTCCGGCGCATCGCGTGGCAAAAGACGTTCGCCCAGCACCAGACCGTAGATCGTCAGGGCAGACAGCGTCACCATCGGAAAGGCAAGGCCCAAGCCCCAGAACCAGACGCGCGCGGGGGCCGCGTCGGTCGTGGCGGCATTTGCGTGCCGCAGTACGGCAGTGGTCAGCAGGCCCATGACAAGCGCAAAGATTGCCGTCCCGCCGAACAGCAGGATCCACCAGAGTTCGGCGATGTTGGCCGCCGCAGGGCCAGCGGGATGCAGCATCGACAGCCGATCCTCGCAACCCGTGACGAGGTTCAGCGTTGTTGCCATGCACAGAAGTTTCAGGAGGCGCCGGTGACGCAGGACACAAACCAGGTGCAAGACGACGCGCCCCTCTTCGCGGACCCGATCACCGACGATCCCAGCTTTCAGCAAACGCAATCGCGCGTTGCGGTCTGGGGTCATCCCCTGCACGCGATGAGCGTGGCCTTTCCGGTCGCGCTGACCTTTTGCGCCTTTGGTGCCGATGTCTTTTACTGGTGGTCGGGCGAGGAGCGTTGGGCCTGGGCGGCGCTCTGGGCGTCGGGGACCGCGTTCCTGTTCGGGTTGCTGGCCGGTGCGACGGGAACGACGGAATTGCTGATGGTTCCCGGCATCCGCATCCGCGCCGCAGCATGGACGCATTTCGTGATTGCGGTGATGCTGCTGGCGATCCTCGGTCTGAACTGGGGCTGGCGCATGACAGGGTTTCAGGACGCCGTCCTGCCCTGGGGCATTCTGATGTCGGGCTTTGCGGTCATCGTTGTGTCGGCGACAGGTTGGCATGGCGGCAAGCTCGTGTTCGACTATCAATTGGGCACGTCAAAAGGCAGCTGACGCCCCAGCGGCTGCATCAGCCAGCCCGGAAAGGGCAGCTCATCCAGTTCGGGTTTGGCCAGCACCAGGACCAGGATCCCGAGAACCAGGGCAAGGGTCACCAGCGTCGCAATCAGCGGCTCGGGCGGCTCGTGGCGGCCCTCGGTTTCGGCCACGGCAATGATCGTGTGACCGATCCAGGCATGCACACCCACCAAAAGCGCCACCAGGACGAACTTGGCAAAGGCCCAGCCGGTGAAAACATCGCGCAGAAATATCAGGACCGATCCGCTCGTGATCGCCAGAACGGCTGCCGGGGTGATCACCCAGACATAGCCGAAATGGGTGGCACGCCGGATCTGGGTGAATTCTTCCTGTGCGATGGCGCGGTCGTGGCGCGCCAGCATGCGCGGCAATGCGAAAAGCCCCGCCACCCAGACGCCCAAAAAGACCAGATGGGCCGCCTTGACATGGGGCACCAGCGACTCCAGCGCGATCATGCGGCATCCCCCATGCTGCGCCAGGCGCGCCGCCCCAGCATCAGCCCCCAGACCGCAAAGGGCAGACCCGACGGCATCCACATGATCAGACCGCCCAGCTGCTGATCGGCCAGCGGCGACAGGCCCCATGCCGGCGGCGCAGCGAAGTGGGTCGCGTAGATGGGGTCCGGCGCAAATGTCAAAAGCGCCCCGAGCAGTCCCATCGCGATATAGGCAAACAAGGCCCAAAGCGCGCCCGCCCCCGAGGGGTGCGAAAACACGGCACGCCAGAACCACAGCGCCGTTCCGAACAGCGTCGCCTGCATCAGCAGATAGATCGCCTTGTGCCCCAGGGCCGCATCATAAGCGCCCGGCAGATGCCACAGCCACAGCGCCGCCGTCGCCAGTGCAAAGGCCGGACCGACGACCATCGTCTTGGCAGCGGGTCGCGCCAGCGCCAAAAGCGGGGCGGCGACCGCCAACAGCAGGACATGATGCACCACCCGTGCCGAAAACAGCGCCGATGACAGCGCGCAAAGGGGAGAGATGAAGACGACCACCAGCATAAAGACCGCTGCGACCCCGGGCCGGTTTCTGCCCGCCCAAAGACCGATGATCGCCAGAAGGACAAGGGCGACCGGATCAAGATTCCAGCTGACCAGAAGATCGGCCGGAACCGGCGCAGGACCGCAATAGCTGCCCTGCCAGCCGTTCATCCTGTCACCACCAATGTTGCGGCGCGGTGGGCCATCGGGTCAGTTCCCCGCGCCAAGACGGTAGGCGATCACCTGATCGGCAACTTCTTCCTTCAGGATGGAATTGCCTCCCACCGCCCAAACGACATAGTCGATGCCCTCATGCGTGTAGACCGCCGGGATGGACACTGCCGGGGCCGCCACAAGATCGCTCCACAATTCTTCACCCGTCGCTGCGTCAAGCGCACGCACGCGGCTGTCCATCGACGCGCCGATCAGGATGACGCCACCCGAGGTCAGCACCGGGCCACCCAGCGTGGGCGACCCCCAGGACTGCATGCCGTAAAACCCGTGGTGCTGCGCCATGCCAAAGGGCTTTTCATAAAGCCGCTCGCCGGTGTTCAGGTCATAGGCCGAAATGGTTCCGAAGGGCGGCTTCCAGCAGGGCAGCCCAAGTGCGGTGCGCCATTCGAAAAGCTCGATCCCGTAAGGTGACCCCTCTTGCGGGTAAAATCCCTCTTCGTTGCCACTGGCCTCGCCATCGCCCGTCGCTTTCTCCACCTCGGCGGCATAGTCGGCGCGCGGGATCAGGCGGATCACCTGAACCACCTGCGATGTATTCACGTAAAGGATGCCCCTGCGCGGATCGACCGTGGCACCGCCCCAGTTGTTGCCGCCCGCCGTCGCAGGCCACAGAAAGGTGCCCTGCACCGAGGGTGGGGTATAGATCCCCTCGTACCGATAGGCAGCGCGATCGCGCGAGCACTGCCCGAAGGACAGCATGTTTGCCAGGGCCCAGACTTCGGGCATCTCAGCAATGTTCACCGTGGGCATCGGCACGTCGGCGAAGGGTTGGGTGGGGGAGACCTCTTCGCCCTCGACATCGCTTGCCGCGACCGGTCGTTCGTCGACCGGAAACAGGGGCGCGCCGGTGCGTCGGTCCAGCACAAAGATGAACCCCTGCTTGGTCGTCTGAACCAAGGCGGGCACCGTCTGACCGTCCCGTTTCAGATCGACCAGCGTGGGCGCGGACGGGGTGTCGTAATCCCAGATGTCGTGGTGGACATGCTGAAAACTCCACGCCACTTCGCCCGTCTTGATGTCGATGGCAGCGATGGATGTCGCCAGCGGGATCGGCGCGGTCCGCTGGCCGCCCCAGTAATTGGGGGATGGCGACGACACCGGCACATAGACAAGACCAAGGTCGGGATCGGCCGACATGGAGGACCAGATGTTGGCCGTCCCCGTGACCGGGATCATCTCTGTCGGGATAAAGCCCGTATCCCACAAAAGCGTGCCGGTCCGGGCATCCACGGCGATGAGGTTGCCGGGGGGCTCAACGGTGTATTCCCAGTCCTTGCCGGCCCACCCGATCAGAATGGTATCGCCAACCACGGTGGGCGGCTGCAAAAGCGAGAACGGAAAGACGGCGTTGGTCTCGTTCCACTGGTTGACGTTCAGAACCCCGTCCACACCGAAATCCGTACAAAGCGCGCCGCTATCGGCATCCACCGCATGCAGCTTGGCATCCATCGTGCCGATCAAGACACGCTTTTCACAAACACCCTCGGACCCGCTTTCCCAATAGGCGACGCCGCGGTTTTTCAACGCGGGCTGGGTCAGGGTCTGAAGCGCGGATTTGGTATCATAGGCCCAGCGTTCCGCTCCGGTCGCGGGGTCGAGTGCCAGGATGCGGTAAAACGGCGTGCCGAGGTAAAGCGTCTCGTTGGCATAGATCGGGGTGGCAGACCAAACGGTTGCAGGCGTGTCGCCCGACCCGTCCGAGACATCCCCTGTGCGCGCTTCCCACGCCCGTTCAAGGCGCGCCATGTTTTCCGGCGTCAGGTCAGGCGCATTCGCGAATTTGGTCGCGGCAAGATTGCCGTTGAACGTGTCCCACAGCGCCTGTTCGGCAAAAGCGCCGCCGAAGGGAAGTGCAATGATGCAGACAAGCGACGCGGCCAGTTTCACGAGATTGTCTCGTCTCTGACGACCGCCGTTCCTGCGATCAGCGCAAGCACCGAGACGGCAACCGCAACCAGAAGTTCATCCTGCATCAGAAACCAGGCGGCCAGGGCGGTCAGTGCTGCGGTCAGCAATCCCACCCCGATCAGCGCGCGGCGTGCGGTCCGGGACACCCGGCGGATCATGGCCAAGCCCACGACAAGCAGAAGTGCAATTGCGCCCAGCACGGCAAGGTATGCGCCGATCGTGCCGTCGACTCCCGTATCGGGCAGGACCGCGGCGGCGGCGGCGAAACAAAGCCCGATCAAGGCCGCGAGAAACGAGATGACCAAATACATATGCGCTTTCATACCTCAATTATCATTGGGTTAACGTCAGGGGCCGTCGATGGTTCCCGCCGATGGCGCCAAATCCAGGCTGCGGCTGCGGAGCTTGCCCCGATGGGGCAGCCAGCCGACCCATGCGCGTCCTGGGGGGGTCTTGCCGAAACGAAGAAGTCGCGCGCCGGGATATCGCGGCGGAACTTTCGCGGAAGAGCGGGGTTCAGTGTCCGGGCGACGGGCCCGCCCTGGCTATGGAGATCCGGCATCGTGACAAAAGATGCGCGCAATTTGAAATTCGGCGCACCTTCTGCCGGTCACGGGTCGCGCGTGACGTGCGACCTACCCGCCTTTGGCAATGCGCATCACGGATATCCGTATGGCCCCGGCTGACAGGCTGCGCTGCACCGTGGCGACCACCCATTTTTGCGCTTTCATGGCTGTGCCGTCCAGGGCGCCAGCGCCCGCGACGGCATGCTGAACCATCTCTTCGCCGACCTTCGTCAATCCGAGCATTTCGAGGTGCCCACGTGAATATCCTGTCCGACCCCTTCGTCTCTGATGACGTCCAGCAGCGCCAGATCCGCATCCTGTTCGTGATGGCGTGGCTGGTCGCGGGGGGCGAAGAATCCGAGATCCGTCACCTCGCCCGCGCCTTGGATCCCGCGCGCTACCGGATCGAGGTGGTGCCCTGCCTCAAGACGCCGGGCACGGGCGATCTGGCGCAGGCACGTCTTGAGAAAGCTGGCGTGACGGTGGACCGGACAGCCTATGAGATGTCGCTGGACGATACGGTGCGGTATCTTGAACGAAAGATCGCGGGCTTTGATATCGTCGTCTCTTGCCAGAACGTCGCCGATATCTACCCGGCGCTGGAACGCCTGCAGCACCGTCCCCCGCTGATCGAACATGGCGGTCTGCTCGGGGATGGGGTGACGGGTCCCAAGCATTTCACCGCGCGCTATGTCGGCATCTCCGAGACCGTTCGCGCCGCAGCGGCCGTCCAGATGGCCGACCGGCCGCATCACGCCCTGACGATCCCGTTGATGGTCGAGATGGATGATTATCGGCCCGACCGGCGCCAATCGGTCCGCGCCACGCTGGGTCTTTCGCCGGACGACATCGTGATCGGCTGGGTCGGGCGGCTTGACCGCACAAAGCGGGTCGAGGATTTCATTGCAGCCGCCGCCAAGGTCACCGATCCCCGCGCCCGGTTCGTCGTCGTCGGGGGCGCAGATGCGCGTCTGCCCGGATATCTGCACGACCTGCGGACTTTCGCGAACCGGCTGGGTCTGGCCGCGCGCATGATCTTTCTGGGCAACCGCGCGGACGTGCCGGACCTGATGGTGGCAATGGACATCTTCGTCTCGCTGTCGCGCGCCGCCGCCCTGCCCCACGTCATCGCCGAGGCAGGCGCCGCCGGTTTGCCGGTCATTACCACCCAAGACAAGGGTGCCTCGGGACATATCCGCGACGGCGAGACTGCCCTTGTCGTCCCGCATGACAGCCCCGGACATGTCGCCCGGGCCATCAGCGACCTTGTCGCCGCCCCCGATCTGCGCCGCCGGTTGGGTCAGGGCCTTTTTCGTCACGTGGCACAAACCCATGCCGTCCCGGTCGTCACGTCCCAGTGGCAAGACCTGTTCGCCGAACTCATGGCCGGCCAGGCGGCCCCGGCCCCGACCTTGTTTCGCAGTTTCGTGCAAGGTGGCTTTGAATGTTCCACCCAGCGGCTGCGATCAGGACGCCGGGTGGATGTCATCGCCAGCACCGGGCACGATCACCATGCAGAGGCGGATTATCGACAGCTTGACCGGCTGGGCATCCGAACCGTGCGCGACGGTCTGCGCTGGCATCTGATCGAGCCCACACCCGGGCAATACGATTTCTCCAGTTTCACGGCCATGTTGCGCGCGTCTGTCAAGACCGGCACGCAAGCGATCTGGGATCTTTTGCATTACGGTTGGCCTGACGACATCGATATCTGGTCGCCTGCCTTTGTGGACCGCTTCGCCAGATTTGCCCGCGCTGCCGCCATCGTCATGCGCGAAGAGACCGATCAGGTTCCGTTCTGGTGTCCGGTGAACGAGATTTCTTTCTTTTCCTGGGCAGGCGGGGATGTGCAGTACCTCAACCCCTTTGGCACGGGCCGGGGGTATGAGCTGAAGGTACAGCTCGCCCGCGCCAGCATCGCCGCGATGGAGGTGCTGCGCGAGGTGGATCCGCGCGCCCGGTTTGTCCACTGCGAACCCATGATCGCGATCCACCATGACCCCGCAACGGGCAGGCCCTATGCCGAGGCCGAGGGCTGGCATCAGGCGCAGTTTCAGGCCTATGAGCTGTTGATGGGCAAGATGTGGCCGCAGATCGGCGGCGCGCCGGACTTTCTGGATATCATCGGGGTGAATTACTACACCAACAACCAATGGATCCACGGCGGGCCTCCGATCGACGTGGAGCACCCGCGTTACCGCCCGCTTTCGGATCTGTTGTTCGAGACCTATGCCCGCTATCGGCGCCCGATGCTGATTGCTGAAACCGGGGTCGAAGGCGACCGGCGCGCCGACTGGTTCCGGTATGTGGCGGGCGAAGTGGTCCATGCCCGCACGCGCGGTGTCGAGATCGAGGGGATCTGTCTTTACCCCGTCGCCAATCACCTTGGCTGGGATGACGACAGGCTTTGTCCCAACGGCCTGATGGGCCATCTGGTGGAGGGTCGGGAACGGACGCTTCACGCACCGCTGGCGGCTGCCATCTTCGATGTCCAGACCGTCTGGCACGTGTCAGATAGACCGAGGGCGTCGGAGGACGTGTGGTGCGGGCTGGCTCAGAATCCCGGCCACAGTCCCGGCGTGGCCGCCAGTTCAAGCAGATGTCCGTCCGGGTCCCGAAAGTAGATGCTGTGTCCGCCGCGCTGCCAGTCCGAGGTGCCTTCAATTTTCACCCCGGCGGCATCGAGGTGCGCGCGCCACTGGGCAAGCGCGGCATGGGTTACCGCGAATGCCATATGGATTGAACCCGACGCGTCATGGGGCGGGATCACACCGCCGCCTGTCTGGACCGGCTCGACGGTCCCGCCGCGGCGAAACAGCAGCAGTACCCCCTGCCCGTTCACATTGTAGGCGCGCAGCCGGTCGTCGACATACAAGGGTTCCATCCCCATGACCTCTTCGTAAAACCGGGCGGCAGTCGCCAGATCCTCGACATAGAGAGCGGTTTCAAGGATCGACAGCAGGTCCGGGGCCACGTTACTCGTCCCCATTCTCGTAAAGATGCAGCACGGATGCTTCCTGCACCCCACCCGCGAACTGAAACTCTCCGTTCTGGAAATCCTCGATGCGCAGATGCGGAAAGGCAAAGTACTTTGCCGGAACGCGGGCTTGCGTGGCGGCAAAGATGATGCGGTCGCCTTGCAGGATGGCGGCGGCGATGCCGGCCTTGCCGCTTTCGCCTGACGCCTTCAACGCGCGGTCAATCGCGTCGCGCATGGCGCGCTGCTCGGCGTCGGTGACTTCTGTTGCGGGTGTTGTCATTGACGCCGTCACTCCGGCTTTGCGCCGCGGCGATGCAGTTCGGCAAGGACGCTTTGCGGTACCACGCCCGAAAACATCGCGATCAGCTTGTTCATCAGGCCCGGAACGACGCCCTTTTCACCCGCCATCATCGCGTCATATCCGGCCCGCGCGGTGACCGTCACATCGTCCTTGTTGTCGCTTTTCGCGATGGGGCTGTCGGCCAGCAGGTTATCGGGACGGGTAAAGATCGGCGTGTCGGTCGGGCCCGGCATCAGGCATGTCAGCGTGACCGGGCTGTCGCGCCATTCGTCGTGCAGAGCGTAACAAAGACTGTCGAGATAGGCCTTGGTCGCATTGTAGACCGCATCATAAGGGCCCGCCACGAAGCCGCCGATCGACCCGGTCACCAGAATGCGCCCCTGGCCCTGCGCCTGCATCCGCAATCCCATCCGGTGCAGCAGCGTCGTGGTCTGAACCACGTTCAGCATGATCAAACGCCGGATCGCCTCCCATTCCTGTTCGTGGAACGCGGTCCCAAGGGCGCGGCCGGCATTGGCACAAAAGACGTCGACAGGTCTGTCGCCCACCGCAGCCCAGAAATCGTTGGTCCCCTCAAGCGTCGCAAGGTCCACCTGCATCGTCTGCACGGTGCCCCCCAGACGCCGCAGCTTTTCGGCTGCGTGCTCGATTGCCGGCTCATCGGCGCAGATCAGGAGGTCATAGCCGTCTTCAACGGCAAGGCGCGCCAGCTCGTACCCGATGCCGGTCGACGCGCCGGTCACGACGGCAAGTTTGGTGTCAGACATGATCGCTGTTCCCATCCGGCTTGGCCATCTTGCGATGCATCGCGGCAAGTACTGAATCCGGGATCAGGCCGGACACCAGCGACTGCACCTTGTTCATGAAGCCGGTGGTCACGCCCGACCGCCCGTCCAGCATCGCCGCGTAGCCTTCGCGCGCGACCATGGCGGGGTCGTCCTTGTCGGGGTCCCTGCCGACAGGGGTGTCAAGCATCTCGGCGCGGTCAAAGAACAGCGTGTCGGTCGGCCCCGGCATCAGGCAGGTGACTGTAATGTCGGTGTCGTTCACCTCGTTGCGGATCGCCCAGTTCAGCAGGTCGACATAGGCTTTGGTCGCGTTGTAGACGGCGTGATAACTGCCGGGCATCCAGCCGGCGATAGACCCAGTGATCAGGATGCGGCCCGACCCTTGGGCCCGCATCAAGCGCACGCTGCGATGCAGGACATCGGTCGTGCCGATGATATTGACGCGCAGCACCTCGTTCACGTCGGCCTCGGACTGGTCGAGGAATGCGCCACCCTTGCCGCGCCCCGCATTGGCCATCATGTAATCGACCCGCCGCGCCCCGATCACGTCGAATAGCTGCGCGACGCCCTCAGGGGTGCCGAGATCCGCCTGAACCGCCGTGACTGCGGCCCCCTGCGTTCTCAGTTCCGCCTCGGCCTTGGCAATCGCGGCGTCGTCCGCGCAGATGATCACCTCGCAGCCGTCGGCCACCGCGCAGCGTGCGAGTTCCAGCCCGATGCCGCTGGATGCGCCGGTGATGACGGCCAGCTTGCCGCCGGTCATGCGCGCACCTCGGTGCCCGGCTTCAGCACGACCTTGGTCCAGGCGTTCTGGTCGAACCGAAAGTTCTCATAGCCGCGCACAGCGTCTTCCAGCGGCAAGCGGTGCGAGATGAGGAACGTGGTGTCGATCTCACCCTCCGCGATGCGGTGCAGAAGTTCCTTGAGGTATTTTTGCACATGCGTCTGGCCGGTTCGGATCTGCAGGCCCTTTTCCATGACGGCACCAAGGGGAAACTTGTCGAGAAACCCGCCATAGACGCCGGGGATCGACACCCGACCGCCCTTGCGGACCGCCAAGATCGCCTGCCGGAGCGCATGTGCACTGTCCGCGCCGATGCCGACTTTCTGTTTCATGTTGTCCATGATCGCGTCCGGTGCCCAGCCGTGGCTTTCCATGCCCACCGCGTCGATGACCGCATCCGGGCCAAGGCCGCCGGACATCTCCATCAGCGCCTCGCTGACGCGCGTCTGGGTGAAATCCAGCGTCAGCGCGCCCAACCCCTTGGCCAGCGCAAGCCTGCCGGGATATTCGTCAATCGCGATAACCTTGCCTGCGCCCTGCAGGAATGCCGACTGGATCGCGAAGAGGCCCACCGGGCCGCAGCCCCAGACCGCTACCGTGTCGCCGGGTTCGATTTCGGCGTTCTTGGCCGCCATCCAGCCCGTGGGCAGGATGTCGGACAGAAACAGCACCTGATCGTCATCCTGCCCGTCCGGCACCACAATGGGCCCGACGTCGGAAAACGGTACGCGCACATATTCCGCCTGCCCGCCAGGATATCCGCCGGTCAGGTGCGAATACCCGAACAGTCCCGACATCGCGTGGCCGTAAAGCGGCTCCGACAGGTCCTGCTTTTCGGCCGGATTGGAATTGTCGCAGGCCGAGAACTGCTGACGCTCGCAGAAAAAGCATTTGCCACACGAGATGACGAAGGGGACCACCACCCGCTGGCCTTTTTTCAGGGTGCTGTTGGGACCGACTTCGACGACCCGCCCCATGAATTCATGGCCAAGGATGTCGCCGGGCATCAATCCGGGGATCACAGCGTCATAAAGGTGCAGGTCCGACCCGCAGATCGCGGTGGAGGTAACCTCGATGATCGCATCGCGCGGGTTGATGATTTCGGGGTCGGGGACGGTGTCCATGCGGACGTCGTGCTTGCCGTGCCAGGTAAGTGCGCGCATGAGCTAGTTTCCTTCGGGACGGGTTTTGTGATTGATGTTCGTCGCGATCTCGCCGGTTTCCATCAGCATCTTGAAGCGGCGCAACTCGCGCCGACCCTGGATGACCGGATCGGCCTGAAAGAGCTTGCCGATCCACCGCCCAAGCTCGCCCATGGGGGGCTGATAGGACACCTCGGCCTCGATCTCGGTGCCGCGTCCCGCAGGGGCGTCACGAAAGGTGATGTTGCCCGACATCGAGACATCGGACGCGTCGGTCGACTGCCATCCAAGACGCTCATCCTGGCGTCGTTCCGTGATGATCGTGCGAAGCGTGATCGTCCGTCCCAGCGGTCCCGCGATGTCCCATTTCGCCACGTCACCTTCAAGCGCGACATTGCGAACGCTTTGCATGAAATTGGAAAGATTGGAGAAATCCGACCAGTAGGCGTAAAGCTCGGCCCGGGGGCGATTGATGGTAATGGTGCGGCCCGCCACCGGATGATCCCGCCCGGTCCGTGCCGGCGCGTCATCGTCGGGACGGAAGGCGACCGGGTTCTGTCTGGCAGCCCTTGCCATCGAATAGCCGACATAGGTGGCCGCAGCCCCTACACCGACCATCAGCAAAAGGGTCCTGTTATCGTTCAGCCGGGAAAGCGGCGAGGTGGGGTGCATATGGGTGCTCCAACATACTGCGACCGGATCGATCACTCAGGTGGTGAAAGCACCGGAAGGGCATTAAGTTCCGAACCATCGGAGCCAAACGCCGCGGCCGTCGGATTTGACGCACCCGCGGCGCGCGGGGCCAGGGGGTCCTTGCCAGGGACCGGTCACCATCTGCAGCGCCTTCGCCCGCCGCATCTGAAACGCCCCAGCGGCGGTCAGTAAAGCCCGCCGACGCGTCCGCGCAGCGTGATCAGCGCCAGAACCGTGTCGATGGTCGGCGTCGCGGTTCCGGTCACGCGGCCCAGTTCCTGCACCGACCCGATCAGGGCATCGATCTCCATCGGGCGACCCGCATCGAGGTCCTGCAGCATCGATGTGCGGTGCGCGCCCACCGCTGCGCCGCCATCGATCCGACGCTCCACGTCGATGGGAAAGGTCACGCCCAGTTTCTCGGCGATCTGTTGCGCCTCCAGCATCATGCGGCGCGCCACGTCGCGGGTGCCGGGATCGGTGCAGAGCACATCCAGCGTCGCATGGGTCAGCGCCGAGATCGGGTTAAACGACAGGTTGCCCCAAAGCTTGACCCAGATCTCATCACGCAGGCGCGGGCGCACCGGAGCCTTGAGCCCCGCGGCCTGCAGCATCTGCGACAGCGCCAGCGCGCGGTCGGATTTGGACCCGTCGGGTTCCCCCAGCGAAAATCGGTTGCCTTCGATGTGGTGGATGGTGCCTGGCGCGCTGACCTCGGCGGCAGGATAGACCACGCAGCCGAGTACCCGGTCGGGACCGATGCCGTCCCATTGCAGGTTGCCCGGATCGACGCTGTGAAGCCGGGTGCCCTCCAGCGGGCCGCCGATCTTGTGAAAATACCACCATGGCACGCCGTTCACGCCGCTGACCACCGTGGTGGCATCCCCGATCAGCGGTTGCATCGCGCCCACCAGCGGCGGAACCGAATGGGCCTTGAGCGTCACGATGACATAGTCCTGGCGACCAAAGTCCGCAGCATCGGCGCTGGCACGCACGGGCACCGTCACGGCATCGGCCCCCTCTTCGATCAGGGTCAGGCCCTTGGCCTGGATCGCCGCCAGATGGGGCCCGCGCGCGACCAGACTGACATCCGCCCCGGCCCGGGCCAGTTTCGCGCCCAGGTAGCCGCCAATGGCACCGGCCCCGAAGATGCAGATTTTCATGCCAAACCCCTAGACTTGCGCCACCAGCCCCAGCTTTTCGGCCAGCCCGATCCGTTGCACCTTGCCGGTGGCACCTTTCGGGATCTCGTCCAGAATGATCACATGGCGCGGCACTTTGAAATCCGCCATCCGGCTGGCGGCGAAATCGCGAATGTCGCGCGCGGTTGCGGTTTGTCCTTCGCGCAGAACCACGGCGGCCGCCACTTCTTCACCGAGTTTGGCATGGGGGACGGCAAAGACCACGACCTGCGCGATGGCGGGGTGATCAAGCAAGACGCCGTCCACCTCCAGCGGGCTGATCTTTTCGCCGCCCCGGTTGATGATCTCCTTCAGACGTCCGGTCAGACGCAGATAGCCCTCGTCATCCAGCGCGCCCTGATCGCCGGTGCGAAACCAGCGCAGCCCCTCGGCCAGAAAGAAGTTCTTGGCATTGGCATCCGGGTTGCTTTCATAGCCCGGGGTGACGTTGGGGCCTGAAATCACCACCTCGCCCGTGCCGTCGATCAGGGCATTGTCCACCTCATGCGCGATCCGCACCATGGGCCCCGCAGCGACACCGACAGAACCCGGTTTCTGCGCACGGGGCGGCAGCGGGTTGGACGCCATCTGATGGGTGGCTTCGGTCATCCCGTACGCCTCGATCACCGGGGCCTTGAAGGTCTGGCCCAGCGCCAGCATCACCTGTGCGGGCAAGGACGCCGACGAGGATCGCAAGAACCGCAAGGGATTGGCGTCGATCACATCCTGGTTGCGGGCGGCGCGTGACAGGATCGCCTGATGCATCGTGGGCACCGCCGTGTACCAGCTTGGTCGGGCCTCTTTCATCCAGCCAAAGAACTTCAGCGCATCGAATCCCGGCGCGCACCAGACTGACGCCCCCGCCACCAGCGATGCCGAAACTGCCGCGACCAGCCCGTGGATGTGAAACTGGGGCATCACGTTCAGGCAGCGGTCGCGGGGGGTCAGTGCCAGCGACGCCGCGATGTTGCGGGCCGATGCCGCAAGATTCGACTGCAACAGGGGCACGATCTTGGGCCGCGACGTGGTCCCCGATGTGTGCAGGATCAGGGCCGTCGCGTCCGGGCCCGGCGCGCCCCCGGACCCGGCGACATTCCCCGGTCCCGCCAGGGTGAAGTACCCGGCGGGCGCACCGGCAGGGATCCGCAGCGTCAGGATGACCATGCCGCAGGCAAGGGCGGCCTCCAGCGCGGGCCCCGCATAGCCCGCCGTGACAACCAGCGCCTTGGCCTTCAGATCCGACAGGTAGAACGCGTATTCTTCCTGCTGGTAACCCGGGTTCAAGGGCGCGGTCACCGCCGCCTGCGCGATGGTCACGAAGGCTGCGGCCATTTCCGGCCCGTTCGGCAGCACGATGGCGACCCGGTCCCCCGCGCTGATGCCAAAGCCGCGAAGCGATGCGCGAACCTCGGCCGCCAATGCCTTGAGCGCACCATGGCTCAGCCAGTCGCGCCCCGGCGCCCCGATGGCGGGGGCGTCTGCATCGTGGTCCGCCAAAAGTGCGGCAAGCGTCGTCGTCATGTCTTGTTGCTTTCAGATTGCTGTGATGCGCGTGCGAAATGGCGTCAGAGAACACCTTGTGGTTCAGATAACCCGGAAAATCTGCCAAAGCGAAGGCCCCGCGTGGAAAAGAACGATCGGCGGCTTACGCGGTCAGTTCCCGGTCAAGGCGGGGGGTGATCTTTGCAGATCGTTGCGCTAGCGTCGGGACAAGCCAGCCACATGGGGTAAAGCATGACCGGTTTCGTAATTCCCGCGCCCCCGCAACCGTCTGTTCCAGTCAGTACCGGCGGGGCCTTTCCGGTCCGGCGGGTCTATTGCATCGGGCGCAACTATGCCGCCCATGCCATCGAGATGGGCCATGATCCGGACCGCGAGGCGCCGTTCTTTTTCCAGAAGAACCCCGGCAACCTCGACGCATCAGGCACGTTCCCCTACCCCGCGCAGTCCACTGACGTGCATCACGAGGTGGAACTGGCGGTCGCGTTGAAGTCGGGTGGCACCGATATCGCGCTTGGCGATGCGCTGGATCATGTCTGGGGCTATGGGGTGGCGCTGGACATGACGCGCCGCGATCTGCAGGGCGAGGCAAAGAAACAGGGCCGCCCTTGGGAGATCGGCAAGGCGTTTGAGCGGTCCGCCCCGGTCGGTGCGCTGCGGCCCGTCTCGGAGGTGGGCCACCCGCGCGCGGGCCGCATCGCGCTGACGGTCAACGGCACGCTCAGGCAAGAGGGCGATCTGAACCAGATGATCTGGAAAGTGCCGGAAATGATCGCCTACCTGTCACAGTATTTCGACTTGCAGGCGGGCGACATCATCCTGTCCGGCACGCCTTCGGGCGTGGGGCCGGTCCAGCGCGGCGACGTGATGGAGGCCGTGATCGAGGGCCTGGGCGCTTTGACCGTCAAGGTCGTCTGAGCGGGGCCTACATTTGCCCTGAAGCTAAGCGTTCGGCGCAAAAACCGCCCTTTTTTCAGGCATCCGCCTGAACAGGTCCGCAACTGCATGTCCCAGCGTTGCCCCTGCGACGGCCGTGGCAACATAATCGGGTCATGAGTTGGTGGCTAGGGTTCCGGCAATCCCGAGGGGGCTGCGTCTGGTCCGAGAGCTGCCACCGGCAGGGGACGACATCCTGCCCGGTGCACGGCGGGACAAAAACCCGGGAGATCTCGTAAAGCCAAGGGATTGGCGGCGCGATGGTCCGTTCATCCCCCAAATTGTGAAAGGACAGGGGATGACAATCACCCGCAGACCGCTCTTTGCTGCACTCGCCACCATGGTTGCGCTTGGCTTTGCCCCACCTGCCGTGGCCCAGGCCAAGACCGATTTCAAGGTGGCCTGGTCGATCTATGTCGGCTGGATGCCCTGGGGTTACGCCAGCGACACCGGGATCGTGCAGAAATGGGCGGACAAATACGGCATCAGCATCGAGGTCACGCAGTTCAACGACTATGTGGAATCGATCAACCAGTACACGGCAGGCGCCTATGACGCGGTCACGCTGACAAACATGGACGGCCTGTCGATTCCGGCCGCCGGGGGCGTCGATACCACGGCTGTGATCGTGGGTGACTTTTCGGCCGGCAATGACGCGGTGATCCTGAAAGACGGCGCGGCCCTTGCGGACATCAAGGGGCGGTCGGTCAACCTGGTGGAGTTCTCCGTCTCCCATTACCTTCTGGCACGGGCGCTCGACAGCGCGGGCATGTCCGAACAGGACGTGTCGGTCATCAATACTGCCGATCCCGACATGGTGGGCGCATTCCAGACCCCCGACGTCACGGCAATGGTGACCTGGAACCCGATGGTGGCCGAAATCAAGGCGCTGCCCGGAGCGACTTCCGTCTTTGACAGCAGCCAGATCCCCGGCGAGATCATCGACCTGATGGTCGC
>JANPKV010000301.1:0-2035 GCA_031426185.1 Rhodobacterales bacterium
CTGGTTTTCGATAGTTTCTGCCAGAATCCGGACTTTTTCGTCAGGGACGGGCGGGGCAAGGGTCGGCGCGCACTTCCGCGCATCACAACTGGCGACATAGCAAAGCAGGCGTAGGGACATGACACTCAATCTGATGATGACGACCGACCGCGAAGAGTTGAAGCCGCGCATCACGGTGTTCGGTGTCGGCGGTGCAGGTGGCAACGCGGTCAACAACATGATCGACAAGCAGCTTGAAGGCGTGGAGTTCGTGGTGGCGAACACCGATGCGCAGGCCTTGCAGCAAAGCCGCGCGCCCGCCCGCATCCAGATGGGTGTCAAGGTTACCGAAGGACTGGGTGCAGGCGCCCGCCCGACGGTAGGGGCCGCTGCCGCCGAGGAGACGATCGAAGAAATCGTCGATCACCTGGCCGGCGCGCATATGTGCTTCATCACCGCCGGCATGGGTGGGGGCACCGGCACCGGAGCCGCGCCGATCATCGCCCAGGCCGCGCGCGAGTTGGGTGTGCTGACCGTCGGCGTGGTGACCAAGCCCTTCCAGTTCGAGGGCGCCAAGCGGATGCGTCAGGCCGAAGAGGGCATCGAGGCCCTGCAGGCTGTGGTCGACACGCTGATCATCATCCCCAACCAGAACCTGTTCCGTCTCGCCAATGAGAAGACCACCTTCACCGAGGCCTTCGCGTTGGCCGATGACGTCCTCTATCAGGGTGTCAAAGGCGTCACCGACCTGATGGTCCGCCCGGGCCTGATCAACCTCGACTTCGCGGACGTGCGCGCGGTGATGGACGAGATGGGCAAGGCGATGATGGGCACGGGCGAGGCGACCGGCGAGGACCGCGCGGTGCAAGCCGCCGAAAAGGCCATCGCCAACCCGCTGCTGGACGAAATCAGCCTGCACGGCGCCAAGGGTGTGCTGATCAACATCACCGGCGGCTATGACCTGACGCTGTTCGAACTGGACGAGGCCGCCAACATCATCCGCGAAAAGGTCGACCCCGAGGCGAACATCATCGTCGGCTCGACCCTTGATACCTCGATGGAGGGACGCCTGCGCGTGTCCGTCGTGGCGACCGGCATCGACGCCACCGCCGCGATGCGGGCTGATGCGCCCGTGGCACGCCGGACGATGGCGCCCCTGTCCCTTGGCAACCCCGCCCCCGAGCTGCGTCGTGAAGCCCCGCAGGTTGCGGCAAGCCCCGTGCGCCAGCCCGAACCAGCGCCCCGGACCGAGCCGGAGCTGTTTGATCGTGACGAAGCGGCCTTTACCCCCGCGGCTGAACCGGAAGAAGTTCAGGACGACGGTCTGCCGGTCCCGGCCTATCGCCCTCAAGTCGCCGCGGCGGCACCCGCTGCGCGCATGACACCTGCCAGTGTCGACATGGATGCCGCAGAGTTCGTGGCCCCGCGTCCGCGCAATGCGGGCACCCCCTCGCCAGAAGCATTGGCCCGTCTGCAGGCCGCCGTCAGCAAGAACCCCGGCATGCAGCGCGGCGCCAACCCGATGCAGCGCGCCATGCCCGGACCGCTGTCGCAGCCCGCAGCCAAGGTGACGGAACGCCCCCGGTTCGGCATCGGCACGCTGATCAACCGCATGGCCGGCCATCTCGAGGGTCAGGCGGAGCGCGCTGCCCCCCCGACCGCGCGCCAGCAGCCTCCCGTCACGTCCTATGATGACGAGCCGGAACTGAGCGCGGACCAGGAACGTATCGAGATTCCCGCCTTTCTGCGTCGTCAGGCAAACTGAAGCGATGCTGCAAGCCGCCAAATCAAGGCCCGGTGTTCCGGGCCTTTTTCTTTGCGGATCAATGCCTTGGCGTATCTTTCAAAGCTGTCACATCGCGTCACAAAGCGTGAGTTGTGAAAACTTGGTCACAGTTTTAGGTATCAAGCGTGCAACCGGCATAGGGCGCAATCCTGACCGGACATAGAAACGGCGATACGAAAGGCACGGATGTGCAGAATACTTTGAAGTCGGCGACAAGCTTTTCCGGTCGGGGTCTGCACAGCGGACGCCCGGTGCGCATGACTGTGCGCC
>JANPKV010000302.1:0-2754 GCA_031426185.1 Rhodobacterales bacterium
GTTTGAAACGGCGGCAGCGCAGTTTGAGCGTGCGGGCGCGCTGAACCCGAGTTTCGACAGCATTCAGTGGAGCCTGTGCACAGCCTACACCCAGCTTGGCCGGATGGAGGACGCGCAGGCCGCCTGCGCGAGGTTCCGCGCAATGGCGCCGGACGCGACGATTGCCCGCTTGCGGGTGGAACTGCCATTCCAGCACCCCACGCATATGGCAATGGTTCTCGATGCCCTGCGCAAGGCCGGATTGCCGGAATGACCGGGTCCGCCTTGCAGGAGGATTTCCGTGTCGCTTACTCCGCGGTTGCGATGCGGGAAATCCAGTAGTCATCCCCCGCGACCCAGAGGGTCGCGCCCCCGCCGGGTGGCCGCCCCGGATGCCAGGCTGCGATGTCCGCGGCCTCCCCAACCGACTGTTTCAAGGCGCGGGTGATGGCGCTTGCCTCGCGATCGCGGCGCGCGCCTGCGCAATGATAAGCGCCAACAGGGCCGAGTGACCGGATGGGATGGGCGTCCGCGCCCTTCGTAAGGTGCAGAAGGACCCCCCACTGATCCTCGCCGGTGTAGGGCACGACGAGTTGCCCGCCCGGTTTCAGGCTGTGCAGCCAGACCTCCGGCAGATGCGTCGCCCCGGCGCAGACCGTGAGTGAGTCGAGCGGCGGCAGCGCGCTGGCCTTCGTAGCATCGCCGCTGATGACCTCAACATTCGGGTAACCGCGCAGGGCATCGCGCGCCCGCGCGGCGAGCGTCGGCTCGATCTCGTAGCCAATCACGTGACCCTGCGGACCAACAAGCTCGGCCAGGATCGCGGTGTAGTAGCCGACCCCGGCGCCGACCTGCAGCACAGTCGCGCCCGGGCTGATATCAAGACTATCGTAGACGCGCGCCCAGAGGGACGGCAGGCCGTTGTTGATGCCCGACTCCTCGTCAATGGCGATCAGCACGTCATGATAGAGGTGATGCGGGCTTGCCGTCGCACTCCGGTGGATGTCGCCGATGGCGAGGCGCGAGTGGATGCCCCAAGGCCCCGGCCCGAGGAAGTGTTCGCGCGGGACCTTGGCAAAAGCCTCGACGATGGCAGGGTTGCGCAGGACGGGTGCCACCTCGCCAATGTCTTCGGCGAACCACCTGCGGGCGAGGTCAAGCGGCAGTGCCTTTGCCATCCCCCGTTAGACCCCGAGGCACCAGCGCATGATGGCCTTCTGCGCGTGGAGCCGGTTTTCCGCCTCGTCGAAGATCACCGAATGCGGGCCGTCCATCACGGCGCTCGTCGCCTCGTCGTTGCGATGCGCGGGCAGGCAATGCATGAAAAGGGCGTCGGGTTTGGCGCGGGCCATCAGCGCCTCGTTCACCTGATAGGGGCGCAGCTGGTTGTGGCGGCGTTCCTTGGCGCTCTCGGGGTCGTGCATCGACACCCAGGTATCGGTCACGACCAGATCAGCCCCCTCGACCGCCACGAAGGGGTCCCGTTCCATAGCGACGCGCACGCCTTGCGAGCGGGCGAAGCCCACGAAGGACGGCTCTGGCTCCAGCGTCTCTGGCCCGGTGAAGGTGAAGTCAAAGCCGAAGCGGCCGGCGGCATGCAGGAAGCTTGCGCAGACGTTGTTGCCGTCCCCCGCCCAGACGACCTTGCGCCCGGCGATGGGGCCGCGGTGTTCCTCATAGGTCATCACATCCGCCATGATCTGGCAGGGATGCGTGCGGTTGGTGAGGCCGTTGATGACCGGCACCGTCGCGTGTTCGGCCATTTCGAGAAGCGTTGCCTCCTCGAAAGTGCGGATCATGATGAGGTCGACGTAGCGCGACAGGACGCGCGCGGTGTCGGCGATGGTCTCGCCATGGCCAAGCTGCATTTCCTTGCCCGAAAGGACCATCGTCTGCCCGCCCATCTGCCGGACGCCCACGTCAAAGGACACGCGGGTACGTGTGGAGGGCTTTTCGAAGATCAGCGCGACCATGTGGCCTGCGAGCGGCTGCTCATCGTCGGGCATGCCTTTTGGGCGCCCGTTGCGGGCGCGTTTCATCGCATGGGCCGCATCGATCATGGCGCGAAGCTCGCCCGCGTCGGTTTTGTGGATATCAAGAAAATGCGTCATCGGTTCGGGCTTTCTGGTCAGCGGCCGGGGGTTTCACACCCCCGGACCCCCGTGGGATATTTGGGCCAAAATGAAATCAGGATGCGGTAGCAAGGGTCGCGGCCGCACGGTCAAGGCGAGTGAGGGCCTCGGTGATGTCCTCATCCGGGATGTTCAGTGCAGGCAGGAGGCGCACGACATTGTCTGCGGCGGGCACGACCAGCAGGTGCTGGGCATAGGCCGCCTTGACGACATCGGTATTGGGTTTGCGGCATTTCAAGCCAAGCATCAGGCCCTGCCCCCGCACAGCCTCAAACACGTCGGGGTGGGCCGCGACGAGGCCTTCCAGCCCTTGGGAGAAGCGGGCGCCCTTGCGGCTGACATCTGCAAGAAATGCGTCATCGCCGATGATGTCCACAACGGCTGCGCCAACAGCACAGGCCAGCGGATTGCCGCCATAGGTGGAGCCATGGGTCCCTGCGACCATGCCCGAGGCGGCGTCGCGCGTGGCCAGCACAGCCCCCAGAGGAAAGCCGCCGCCGATGCCCTTGGCCACCATCATGATATCCGGGCTGATGCCGGACCATTCATGCGCAAAAAGCTTGCCAGTACGGCCCATTCCGCACTGAACCTCATCCAGAATGAGAAGAGTGCCGGTCGCATCGCAAAGGTCGCGCAGACCCTT
>JANPKV010000303.1:0-2365 GCA_031426185.1 Rhodobacterales bacterium
GAGAAGACCTGCGACTTTTTCGTCGGGATCGTCGTGTTGCGGTCGATCAGGCGGGTGAACACACCGCCAAGCGTTTCGATGCCCAAGGACAGCGGGGTCACGTCAAGCAGCACCACGTCCTTGACGTCGCCTTGCAGAACGCCGGCCTGGATAGCGGCACCAAGGGCGACCACTTCGTCAGGGTTGACGCCCTTGTGGGGCTCCTTGCCGAAGAACTTGGTCACTTCTTCGACGACGCGGGGCATACGGGTCATACCGCCGACCAGCACGATCTCGTCGATGTCTTCCTTGCTGACGCCGGCATCCTTGAGCGCGGCCTGGCAGGGCTTGATCGACTTTTTGATCAGGTCTTCGACCAGGTTTTCCAACTTGGCGCGGGTCAGCTTCATCACCAGGTGCAAGGGCTGCCCGGTGTTGCGGTCCATCGAGATGAACGGCTGGTTGATATCGGTCTGGCTGGCCGAAGACAGTTCGATCTTGGCCTTTTCCGCTGCCTCCTTCAGGCGCTGAAGCGCCATCTTGTCCAGGCTGAGGTCGACGCCGTGTTCCTTTTTGAACTCATCCGCCAGGTAGTTGACGATGCGCATGTCAAAGTCTTCACCGCCAAGGAACGTATCGCCGTTGGTCGATTTCACCTCGAACAGGCCGTCGTCGATTTCCAGGATGGTGATGTCGAACGTGCCGCCGCCAAGGTCATAGACCGCGATGGTGCGCGCCTCTTTCTTGTCGAGGCCGTAAGCCAGCGCCGCTGCCGTCGGTTCGTTGATGATGCGCAGCACCTCAAGACCGGCGATCTTGCCTGCATCCTTGGTCGCCTGCCGCTGGGCGTCGTTGAAATAGGCGGGCACCGTGATCACGGCCTGGGTGACCGATTCACCCAAGTAGGACTCGGCGGTTTCCTTCATCTTTTGCAGGATGAACGCGGAAACCTGGCTGGGGGAATATTTCTCACCCCGTGCTTCGACCCACGCGTCGCCATTGCCGCCGTTGACGATCTTGTACGGCATGTTCTTCTGGTCTTTGGTGATCACCGGATCATCATAACGGCGCCCGATCAGACGCTTGACCGCGAAAATGGTGTTGGAGGCGTTGGTGACGGCTTGCCGTTTGGCGGGCTGGCCAACCAGGCGTTCGCTGTCGGTAAAACCTACGATGGACGGCGTCGTGCGGGCACCTTCCGAGTTCTCGATCACCCGGGGCTGCGCGCCATCCATGATCGCGACGCAGGAGTTGGTGGTGCCGAGGTCGATTCCGATGACTTTGGCCATGGTCGTATCCCTTTTCTACAGGCGATTGGTCGGTTAGGGGCCCTTTGTCTTCGGCACCCCTGCCCGAATGGAGGTTGCGGCGTCCCCTTTGGGTCGCCTCGTTATGGTGGGGTATATAGGCAGACAGGTTCAGGCCTGCAACCGTTGCACGAGGATCGGTCGCGCAAATTTTCAGCATGTCGCGAAATGGGTTCTGTCGCTGCGCGATCTGCCGCAAACTTCGGCGCATTCACAGCTATTTGCCCGCACCCCAGCTGATCGAGACATGTTTGCGCGTGTAGTATTCGCCCATTAGACCCACCAGCACGCAGGCGATGGTGATCATGATCGGGTATTCATAATTGCTGTAGCGGGGATGGTAGTTCAGAAAGATGAAGCCGCGTCCCTGATCGATGGTATGAAAGAGCGGATTCCAGTCAAAGATGGCCAGGATGGAGGTCGGCGTTGCATTGGCGACCAGCATTTTGCCGGACGCAATCATGTTGGCACGCTGATACACCATCGAGATGACGCCCACGACGGCGGGGTTCCACGGCTTCAGCGCCAGAAAGATCGTGCCGATTGCCGCCCCGGACGCCCAGGATAGCAAGAACATTGCCACCATTCCGACCGGTTCGTGAATCGTGATCGGCTTGAACGCCGCATGGTAGAAATACAGGACGAACGCGGCCGAAAGAACCTGCAGGTACAGCGCCCCAAGCGCCGCCGACGCGATCGAGATGATCGAATTCATGGGCGAATGCTTCATGATCGCCGATGTCGGCCCGTCTGCGCCCGAAACGGCAGCAAGGGTCTTTGTGTGGGTCATGAACATGAAAACGCCTGACATGACGAACAGCAGGAAATCGCCGCGCACCTTGCTGCGTATTCCCCCCAGAAGGTCCATCACGAAGAACATGATGGCGATCAGCAGAACCGTCTGCAGGATGTTGAGCAAAAGCCCCATCACCGCATTGCCATGCGATTTGCGCACGCTGCGCACTGCGGCGTGAAAGATCAGTTCCAGCATCCCGAATGCGGAACGTGTCGGCGTTTTCTTGATCTGCGGTCGAAACATGTCGCTCCTTGCCGACCACATGCGGGTTACGGCATGAGGC
>JANPKV010000304.1:0-21363 GCA_031426185.1 Rhodobacterales bacterium
TTTTTCGACATCCTTCAAAAGCAGATCAGCCATCTTGTCCCTCCCTCAAACCAGTCTGGCCAGGCAGACGCCCCAGGGCGAAAGCGCAACGCGCTTGCCCGCGACCGTCTGGCTGCCGAGTTCTTTTGCAATGTTTTCCCATGTCCCGTCCGGCAACGTCACCTCGCCCGGCCCCGACCCGAGATTGACGGCACAAAACAGCGTTTCGTCATCCTTGCGGATGAAGCTGACGACATCGCCTTGCGCCACAGGTTCCGACATGGTGCCGCGCCGCAATGTTGCATGGGCGCGGCGAAGGGCCAGCGCCGCGCGGTAATGCGCCAGCATCGAGGATGCGTCGCTGTCCTGAGCCGCCACGGACTTTGCCAGATGTTCGGGCTTGACCGGCAACCAGGGCTTTCCCCCGCTGAAGCCGCCATTGGCGTTGTCGGTCACCCAGACCATGGGCGTGCGACAGCCGTCGCGACCCTTGAATTCCGGCCAGAATTCTAACCCGTAAGGGTCCTGCAGGTCTTCATAGGCGATATTGGCCTCGGGCAGACCCAGCTCTTCGCCCTGATAAAGGCAGAGCGAGCCGCGCAACGTCACCATCAGCGTCGTATAGGCCCGGGCGGCGGCATCCGTGAGGCCCCAGCGGGTGATGTGGCGGATGACGTCATGGTTGGAATAGGCCCAACACGGCCAGGCATCGGGTGCGGTCTCGTTCATGCGGCGAAACGTGTCCGCCAGCAGGCCCGCGGTCAGGCGCGTCGGCTGCAGCATCTCGAACGGATAGCACATCTGGACCTTGTCGCCGCCCGACGTGTATTCCGCCATGATCTCCAGGCCCCGCTGGGCGTCGCCCACCTCGCCCACCGCAGCGGCACCGTAAGGGTTCAGGACGGCACGGAACTTGCGCAGGAATTCAAGGTTCTCCGGCTGGTTCTTGTCGAACAGATGCAGCTGGTGGTTATACGGGTTGACCGACGGCGCGATGCTGTTGTTGCGGAGTTCCTTCGGCAAGGGCGGGTTATCACGCAGGTACTTGTCGGCAATGTAGAAGTTGATCGTGTCCAGCCGGAACCCGTCCACCCCCCGCTTCAGCCAGAACCGCGCCACGTCCAGCAGCGCCTCCTGCACAGCGTCGCAGTGGAAATTGAGGTCGGGCTGCGAGGTCAGAAAGTTGTGCAGGTAGTACTGTTCGCGACGGTTGTCCCAAGCCCAGGCTGATCCGCCAAAGATTGACAGCCAGTTGTTGGGCGGCGTGCCGTCGCCCTTGGGTTCCGCCCAGACATACCAGTCGGCTTTCGGATTGGACCGGTCGACGCGGCTTTGCTTGAACCAGGGATGCTGGTCGCTGGTATGCGACAGCACCAGATCAATCATCACCCGCAGACCCAGCCGATGCGCGGCGTCCACCACCCGGTCGAAATCGGCCAAGGTGCCGAACATCGGATCGACGTCGCAATAGTCGCTGACGTCGTAGCCGAAGTCCTTCATCGGACTGGTAAAGAACGGGCTGATCCAGATCGCGTCCGCCCCCAGCCGTGCGATATGCGGCAGCCGCTCCACGATACCGGCAAGATCACCGATGCCGTCGTCATTGCTGTCTTGATAGCTGCGGGGGTAGATCTGGTAGATCACCGCCCCCCGCCACCATTCCGGGTCCGCTGCCAGCACGGTTCGGTTTTCGGGTTGCAGCATGCTCATTTGACCGATCCGGCCAGCAGACCGCGCACAAGGAACCGCTGCATCGAGAAAAAGACGATCAGCGGCACAACGATGGACACGAAGGCCGAGGCTGACAGGATTTCCCAGTCGCCGCCGCGCGATCCCATCAGGTTCACGATATTGCCGGTCAGCACCTGCTGGTCGTTCGAGGTGCCAAGGAACACCAGCGCCACCAGAAGGTCATTCCAGGTCCAGAGGAACTGAAAGATCGCGAACGATGCCAGCGCCGGGAACGACAAGGGCAGGATGATCTTGACGAAGATCTGGAAGTCGGTGGCACCGTCGACGCGCGCGTTCTCGATGATGTCGCGCGGCAGACCGACCATGTAGTTGCGTAAAAGGTAGATCGCCAATGGCAGGCCGAACCCGGTATGCGCCAGCCATATCCCCAGATAGCCTTTGCCGATGCCGATCCAGTTGTGAAACTGCAAAAGCGGGATCAGCGCCAGTTGCAAGGGCACCACCAGCAGCCCGACGATGGCGGCAATCAGCAAGGCACGCCCCGGAAACTCCATCCAGGCCAGCGCATAGGCGGCAAAGGCGGCCACCAGGATCGGAATGATCGTGGCCGGGATCGCCACCGTGGCGGTGTTCACAAAGGCCTCAAAGATCGTCTGACCGGCCAGGGGATTGAAAAGGACGTTGTTGTAGTTGCCGGTCGTGAAATCCGGCGGTGTCACGGCGGTGGCAAAGACGCGTGGCAGGCGCGCGCCTTCGGTCGTCACCGGGGATGACAGCGTGTAGGCCCCGTTTTCCTGAACTGTCAGCGTCTGGCCATCGGCAAGCGGCGCCGTGGCACCGGCCACGAATTCGGTCGGGCGGTTGACGTTGGTGCCCCAGGCGCTGATCTTCGCGCCCTCGGCGTCAAAGAGATTGCCGTCGATCACAAAGGCGCCGTCCTTCTGCACCTCGTCGCCGCCGATCCGGATCGGCGACAATTGCTGTTCCTGCGTCGACAGCGCCTGCCACCAGCCTGACCCGACGATCTGGTCTCCCGACCGGAACGACGAGACCAAAAGGCCAAAGGTCGGCAACACCCACAGCAGCACCAGAAAAGCGGTGGAGATGTGAACGGCCCAGATCAGGGCGGGTTTCTTTCCAGCGATGTTGTCCATGTCCCTGTCCCCGCTCAGCGCATTTCTTGGCGCGCGTTGTAGATGTTCCAGACCAGGATCGGCGTGACCAGCAAAAGGATGATCATGGCCGAGGCCGATCCGACGCCCCAATCCACCGCAACGAACAGCTTGTCATACATGTAGTTGGCCAGCACCTGCGTTTCCTGCTGCCCCCCCGTCATGGCGCGCACGATATCGAACACCTTCAGGACGGTGATGGTGATCGTGGTCCACACGACGACGATGGTGCCCATGATCTGGGGGACCTTGATCTTGAAAAAGATCTGGAACGGGTTGGCCCCGTCAATGATCGCGGCCTCGATGGTGTCCTCGGGCACACCGCGCAGGGCGGCCGACAGGATCACCATGGCAAACCCCGTCTGCAGCCAGACCAGCACGGCCATGAGAAAGAAGTTGTTCCAGAAAGGCAGCTGCAGCCAGAACTGCGGCTGGCCATAAGGAAGCGCGGTGGTGAAAAGACCGACGACCCAGGTAAGCCCGACATAGACCAGCCAGGTGCCGATCACGATCCCGATGACGCGCAGCAGTTTGACCAGCGCCCCGCCGCGCGCAAAATTCTGCACCTGCCCCCAGACGACATAGGCCAGCGCCAGGATGCCCAGGATCAACAGGATCGCAGGAATGATCTTCAACACCAGGATCGACCCGATGCCGCCCTCGGCCTTGAGCCAAAGCGCGTTCAGAAGTCCGATCTGCGGCTGATCGATGTCGCGGGTGTCATAAACCAGCTTCCAGATCACCGACGCGCCCACGAAAGAGATCGCCATCGGCATGAAGATCATGGATTTCGCGATGTTGCCCCAGGAAATGCGGTCGGTCAGCTGGGCCGCCAAAAGGCCGAACGCCGTCGCGAGGGCCGGCACCACCAGCAACCAGATGACGTTGTTGCGCATCGATTCCCAGAATTTGGGCTCGCTGAACATCTGCGAATAGTTCTGAAAGCCCACAAACGTGTCGCCCGTTTTGTCGTGGAACGACAGCCAGGCCGAGGCAAAGACCGGATAGGCCAGGTAAAGGCCAAGCGCCACAACGGCCGGAAACAGGAACAGCCAGGGGCGGATCATGTTGGCGCGGTTGATGTTTGACCCCGCTTTGGGTCCGCGCGCCGGAAACAGAACCTTGTCCAGAAACAGGTTCGATGACCAAAAGTAGAGGACACAGCCTCCAACACCAAGAACGACGGTCAAAACCGCCTGCAGAGCCGGATTCATGTGCCCCTCCCAAGACATTCATGGCTTTGCCCGGACACGGTCCGGGACGTGCGACCCCGGGATGTTCTCCCGGAGCCGCAAGGGTCGGAACCGTTTCTTACTTGGGCCAGGAGGCCTGGATCGCGTCGGCCACTTCCTGCGCCGACTTGCCGCCGACAAAGTCGACCATGCCGGTCCAGAACGTGCCCGCACCAACGCCGCCCGGCATCAGGTCCGACGCATCGAACCGGAAGGTGGTCGCATTGGCCAGGATCTCGCCCTGCTTTTTCAGCGCGTCACTGCCATAAAGGTCGATATTGACCGATTTGAACGGTGTGACAAAGCCGGTCTGCGCCATCCAGACTTCATGCGCGATCGGGGTTTTCAGGAACTCGATGAACGCACGAGCGCCTTCGCTTTCCTTCATGATGAAGGCCAGCGTTCCGGCACCCAGCACTGGCGAGCCCAGATCCTTGCCCGCATAGGCCGGGAAGTAGAAGAAGTCCGCATCCGTGCCCAATTGCGTGCCTTCCGGGAAGAAGGACGGGATGAACGACGCCTGGTGATGCATGTAGCAGGCAGGCGGCGACGAGAAGAGGCCCTTGGGGCTGTCGCGGAAGTCGGTGGAGGCGACGGCAGCCGCGCCACCGGCAACGAAGGCGTCATTCTTGGCAAAGTAGCCGAATTCGTCGATTGCAGCCACAACCTCGGGGCTGTTGAACGGCAGCTCGTTGGTCACCCACTTGTCATAGGTTTCCGGCGACTGCGTGCGCAGCATCATGTCCTCGACCCAGTCGGTCGCAGGCCAACCCGTGGCACCGCCTGAACCCAGGCCAATGCACCAGGGCGTCCCGCCATCGGCGACGATCTGTTCGGTCAGGGCTTTCAGCTCTTCCATCGTGGCGGGGACAGCGTAGCCTGCGTCGGCAAAGTTATCGGGGCTGTACCAGACCAGCGATTTCACGTCGGCCTTGTAGGGGAATGCGTACAGGGCCGGATTGCCGTCAGCGCCCTTGTAGGTCCCAAGGGCAGCCCAGCTGGACCCGGCACCGTAGTTTTCGGTCAGCCATGCGGTCGTCTCGTCTCCCAGCGGCAGGATCAGACCCTTGCCCGCGAGATCCCCGATCAGACCGGGCTGCGGCAACACCGCGACATCAGGCGGAGATCCTGCCTGCGCGTCGATGACGATCTGCTGTTCGTAACCCTCAGACGACGAATAGTTCACGGCCACGCCCGATGCGGCAGTGAAATAGGCCAGCATCGATTCAACCAGAACCTGATCTTCGCCACGCCAGGGTCCGAAGATGTTGATCGACTGGCCCTCAAGATTGTAGGCCTCGTCAAAGGCCTTGTAGCTGTCCCAGTTAAAGGCGCCTTCGCCTACCGGAAACTTCATGTCCTGGGCACTGGCCGCACCGGACAAAAGCGCCAGCGCCGCAGCGCTTGCGAGAAGTCTTGTCGTCATTGATTTTCCTCCCGTTATCCGCGTCAAGCGGGTCAGTCCCAAGACAGGTCAGAATCATCTCAAACCGCTTTGGATGCGAGAACGTCACCCAACTCCCTCGCCAAGTCAATGAAGTTGGCGTGGATGCCGCGGGATTTGCCGGACATGCGGGGCCGTGGAATGCGCCAAGGCCCGCTTGTATGCCTGAAATTCGTACAAACCCGGTCGAATGGGCTTTGACCTCGGGGCCACGGGTCAGTAGCGTGCCAGCGTTTTAAACCGCTTTGAGCATGGCTGATGAACCTGAAGGAGCTTGCAACGCAGCTGGGCCTGTCGCCCACAACCGTCAGCCGTGCGCTGAACGGCTATCCGGAGGTCAACGAAACGACCCGCGAACGCGTGATGGCCGCGGCCAAGCGCAACAACTATCGTCCCAACACCCGCGCCATCCGTCTGGCAACCGGGCGCGCGCTGGCCGTCGGGCATGTCATTCCGATCGCCACGCGGCATGAAATCGTGAACCCGATCTTTGCCGATTTCATCGCAGGCGCAGGGGAAACCTATTCCCGCAACGGATATGACATGCTGCTGTCGGTCGTGGCGGACGAGACCGAAGAAACGACCTACCGCGAACTGAAACTGCGCGGTGCCGTGGACGGCGTCATTGTCCACTCGCCCCGGATGGACGACCCCCGCATCGCGCTGCTGCGCGACATCGGTCTGCCCTTTGTCGTCCACGGGCGAGCCTCGGGCAGTGCCCTGCCCTATAACTGGGTCGACGTGAACAACCGACGTGCCTTTCACCGCGCCACCGAGTTTCTGCTGGATCTGGGTCACGCCCGGATCGCATTGGTCAACGGTCTGGAATACATGGATTTCGCGCTGCGTCGGCGGTCAGGCTATGTCGACGCGCTGGCCTCGCGCGGGATCACGGCGGATGCGCGTCTCATGACCTCCGACCAGATGACCGAAGTTGCCGGGTTTGAGGCGGCACAGGCCATGCTTGCCATGCCCGATCCGCCCACCGCCTTTCTGGTGGCGTCGATGATCTCTGCGATGGGCGTGCGCCGCGCGATCGAGGCTGCCGGTCTGGTCATGGGGCGCGATGTCTCGGTGATCATCCACGACGACGACCTGAGCTATCTCAAGAACGGCGACGCGGTGCCGATCTTCACGGCGACCCGGTCATCGGTGCGCGAGGCAGGCCGTCTGGTGGCCGAAATGCTGCTAAACGTCATAGCACAAGGGGACGCACCGCCGACCCACCGGCTGCTTGAGGCCGAACTGATCATCGGCCAGTCGACCGGCCCCGCCCCGGGTCCGCGTTCGACACCCGAGGGGATGACGGGGACGATGCATCCTTAGGCTTGATCTGCCGCCATGCCTGAGACTATCACCCCCCAGACAAACGACCAGAGGCCCTGACATGACGCTTGCGATCCTCGCCGATATAGGCGGCACCAACACGCGGGTGGCCCTGGCGAACGGCAAAGAGATCGTCGCGGGCAGCCTGACGCGGTATTCCAACGCCGAATACATGGCCGCGGGCAAGGACATTGCCCACATTCTGTCGGATCATCTTGCCAAGGCGGGGGCAAGCGTCAGCGGCGTCTGCGTGGCAGCGGCAGGACCGGTGCAGGACGGCGTCGCCACCATGACCAATCTTGACTGGACGATGGATGCGGCAAAGCTGTCGGGGGCCACGGGGGCCACCCGCGTCGCCATCCTGAACGACCTGCAGGCCCAGGGCCACGCGTTGGGGCATATCGCGCCGCAGAACCTGCGGACCCTGGTGGCGGGACCGTCCCGCCCGGGCGGGTCAATGCTGGTCGTCGGGCTTGGCACGGGCGTCAATGCCGCTCCGGTCCACAACACGCCATGGGGTCGCGTCGTGCCGCCGTCCGAATGCGGGCATGTGAACATGCCGGTCCGGTCGGACGAGACGCTGCGCCTTGTCCGCTTCGTCGAAGCCCGGCTTGCCGCGGAGGGTGAGGTGCCCCATGCCGGCGTCGAGGAAGTTCTGGCGGGACGCGGTCTGGAGACCCTATACGCCTTTGCCGCGACCGAGGCAGGGCGTCCGGGCGAAAAGACCTCGGCGGAAATTCTTGCAGCGCTTGCATCGGGCGACGCCACGGCGCGTCACGCGGCCAAGCTTTATACCCTGATCGTGGGCCAGATGCTGGCGGATCTTGCGCTTATCCACCTGCCCTATGGCGGCATCTATCTGATCGGCGGCATGTCGCGCGCGATGACGCCGCATTTCGCAACCTTCGGCCTTGAGACAGCGTTCCGCGAGATGCGCCGTGTCGACCTGCTGCAACAGGATTTCTCCATCACCGTGGTGGAGGACGATTTCGCCGCCCTGACCGGCTGTGCGGCCTATCTCGCCGCGGGCGGACAAGGCTGATCAGGCGACGTCAGACCCGCAGGCGTTCTTTCAGGAACTGCAGCGCAACACCCAGGCCATCCGGCGCGATGCCGTGGCCGGTGCCCTTCATGACATGCCCGTAGGTGTCAAAACCGGCGGCCGTCAGCGCCTTGCCCGCCGCTGCCATGTCGGCAAAGGGCACCACAGGGTCCGCGTCGCCGTGAATTAGCAACACGGGCGGACGCACGACGCTTTCCCGGACAAGCCGTTCTGGCACCAGCAGCCGCCCCGAGATCGCGATGACACCCGCCACGGGTACGGGCCTGCGCGGGGCAATGTGCAGGCTGATCATGGCGCCTTGGGAAAATCCAAGAATGACCAGCCGGTCCGGTGTCAATCCGGCCTCGGCAAGCCGCTGATCCAGAAACGCGTCCAGATCAACGGCGGATGCTGCAAATCGTGTCTCAGCCTGCGCGGGATCGGACCCGTCGAGCCACGGGATCGGCGACCACTGAAATCCGAACGCATTGCCCGCGCAGGGCTCCGGCGCATCCGGGGCGACAAACACCGTGTCCGGCAGATGCGGCGACAGCGGATCGGCCAACCCCAGAAGGTCAGATCCGTCCGCGCCATAGCCATGCACCAAGACCACCATGCTCGTGGCCTGTCCGGACGCGGCAGGGCGCGACTTGTAGCGAAGGTCCCTCATGCGCGTATCCCTTCGCGGTTCTTGGTGACGTGGTAATAACCCCACAGGATGCGCGCCGCAACCGACCGCCACGGCGACCAATCTTCGGCCATCGCGCGCAAAACTTTTTCGCCGGGCCGCGTCTCGAGGCGAAACAAGATGCGCGCGGCCTCCTGCAAGGCAAGATCGCCGGGCGCAAAGACATCCGCCCGCCCCAGGGCAAACATGGCATAGATCTCTGCCGTCCAGACGCCGATGCCAGGGACCGCAACCAGCTGGCCGATCACCTCGGCGTCGGGCAATGCGCGCAAGCCGTCAAAGTCGATCCCCGCTGCCGCCAGCGCCCGCCCATAGCGCGCCTTTTGCCGCGATAACCCCGCCGCGCGCAGATCATCATCCGTCGCCGCCGCCATGCGGGCAGGTTCGCTGAACCCCATCGCGTCAAGCCGTGCCCAGATGGCCCGGGCCGAGGCGACCGAGACCTGCTGTCCGACGATCGCCCGCAACAGCGCCGTGAACCCGTCCGGCTCGCGCCGGAGCGGCAACGCGCCCACCAGCGGCAGCGCATGGGCAAAGGCAGGCTCACGCAAGGCAAGCCACGCGGCCCCTTCCGCGACACAGTCCGGCGACATGATGATCCGTCCCACCATGATGCCCTGTCTACAAGCATCCCCGGCCAAGGCAACCGGCCTTTGTCCCTTGTCCCTGCCGATCAGGACCCTTACCGATAGGCGGATGACCAGCGACTCTCTTGCCCGCCGAAACGTGCTTGTCCTTGTGGCCGCCCAGGCCATTCTGGGCGCGCAGATGCCGATGATCTTTACCATCGCTGGACTTGCCGGATCGTCGCTTGCGCCCAACATCTGCTGGGCGACGTTGCCGATCACGATGACGGTCATCGGCTCCATGCTGACCGCCACCCCGATCTCGGCGCTGATGCAGCGCCACGGTCGTCGTGCCGGGTTTGTCGTGGGGGCACTTGGCGGTGCTGTGGGGGCGGCCATTGGCGCCTGGGGGCTTTTGACGGGAAGCTTCCTCATGTTCTGCATCGGGGCGCTGTTCACCGGCATCTACATGTCGGCGCAGGGATTTTACCGCTTTGCCGCCGTCGACACCGCCTCTGAGGCCTTTCGGCCCAAGGCGATCAGCTGGGTGATGGCCGGCGGGCTTTTGTCTGCTGTCGTCGGGCCACAGCTGGTGAAGGTCACCGCGGATGAGATGGCGGTCCCGTTTCTGGGGTCCTACCTTGCCGTCATCGTGCTCAATCTGGCGGGCTCGATCTTGTTTCTGGGCCTGCGGATCCCCACGCCCGCAGCCCCCCTCGCCGGTGCCGAAACGGGGCGCAGCCGCATGGAGATGTTGCGCAACCCCACCATCCTGGTCGCCATGATCTGCGCGACCGTCTCCTACGCGCTGATGAACCTGGTGATGACTTCATCGCCGCTGGCCGTCGTCGGATGCGGCTTTGACAAGGGCAACGCGGCGGATGTGGTGTCAGGCCATGTGCTGGCCATGTATGCCCCCAGTTTCTTTACCGGTCATCTGATCGTGCGTTTCGGCGCGGAGCGGATCATCGCCCTTGGCCTGACCATCCTTGCGGCTGCCGGTGCGGTGGCGATCGCGGGGGTGCAGCTGGAAAACTTCTTCATCGCGATGGCCCTTCTCGGCCTTGGCTGGAACTTCGGCTTCATCGGCGCCACCACCATGCTGACCGCCGCCCAACGGCCCGAGGAACGCGGACGCCTGCAAGGCCTGAACGACTTTGTGGTGTTCGGCGGGGTGACCGCGGCCAGCTTTTCCTCTGGCGGGTTGATGAACTGTGCGGGGGGCTCGGTTCAGGCAGGCTGGCAGATGGTCAATCTGGCGATGTTGCCGTTCCTGATCCTCGCCGGTGGCGCGCTGATCTGGCTCTGGCTGCGCCCGAAAGAGTTGCGGGACACCTGACTACCAGCGTGCCGTGACGGCCTGCCACAACAGCCCGCCACGTCGGCTGAATTCGGATGGCTCAAAGCCTGCATCCTGTGCGGTTGACACCGAACGCGCCTGCTTCAGCACGGCTTCGGTTTGCCATCCCGCCAGCAAAGCAGGCGCCACCTCCCGTGGCACCAACATGCGCTTGGCACGGGCCTGGCCGAGTTTTCGCAGTCCGCCGTCGGCCAGATCACGGGCGGCAAGCCCTTGGGGCAAGGGGCGACGCCCGCGCGCAAACAGTTCCGGCACGGCCCGCAAATAGCCCGCAGATGCCGCCGCCCAGCCATAGGCGCGCACCGGTTCCTCGGCACTTTCGGGCGCACCAAGCGCGCGGGCAGCCAGCCACATCAGCCCCGCGCCGGTGTCCTCCAGATAGGCGGCCAGCCCGTCGGCCCCCTCATGCGGTTCGGTGTGAACGTCCCAACGCCGGGCGGCAATCAAGCGGTCCATCACTTCCAGAGGCAGGTCCCAATCGCGGATCACCTGATGCAGCGGCCCCGCCACCTCATGCGCCCGCGCCGCCCCCGAAGCCGCGTTCTCCACCACATCGCGCCACCATTGCAGCCGCATCTCGGCAATCAGGGGCTCTTTGGTGACCCAAGGCGCGCGCGCCACCTCCAGGTTCCAGGCGTAGAGCGGAAACAGCCGTGCCCGCGCGGCAACCGGGGCGGCCATCACGGCGGCGAACCGATCCGGGTCGCCGCGCCGGACCAGGTCGGCACAGGCATCGATGGTCACGCAAGGACCCCGTGATCGCGGATGAGTTTCCAGTTGATCGCATCCAGAAGCGCCTCGAAGGACGCATCCACGATGTTGGCGCTGACCCCCACGGTCGACCAACGGTGGCCATCCGAGTCCTCGGAATCGATGATGACGCGGGTGACGGCCTCGGTGCCGCCATTGGTGATGCGGACCTTGAAATCGACCAGTTTCATGTCGTCGATGCAGGCCTGATACGGACCCAGATCCTTGCCGAGCGCCTTGGCCAGCGCATTGACCGGACCCCGGTCAGAGCCCGCCTCGTCCATGCTGTCGCTGACCGACATCATCTTGGCCTCGCCGATCTTGACCACCACCACCGCCTCGGACAGGCTGATCATGCGGTCATACTTGTTCTTGCGACGCTCCACTGTCACCCGGTAGCGCTTCACCTCGAAAAAGGTGGGAGACAGTCCCAGTTCCCGCCGCGCGACCAGCTCAAAGCTCGCCTGCGCGCCGTCATAGGCATAGCCCTGATCCTCGCGCTCCTTGATCACCTCGATGATGCGGCCAAGGCGCGGGTCCTTGGGATCGACCACGATCCCCGCCGCCGCGAGCCTTGCGCGCAGGTTCGACTGGCCCGCCTGATTGGACATCGGGATGATGCGCGTGTTGCCGACAATCTCGGGGGGGACATGTTCATATGTCGTCGGGTCTTTCAGGATCGCGCTGGCATGGAGCCCCGCCTTGTGGGCAAAGGCCGACGCCCCGACATAGGGGGCCGATCTCTGCGGCACGCGGTTCAGGATATCGTCCAGCATGCGGCTCGTGCGCAAAAGGCTGGCCAGGGCTTGCCGCGTCACGCCGGTCTGAAACCGGCTGGCAAAGGGCTCCTTCAGCAGCAGCGTCGGGATCAACGTCGTCAGGTTGGCATTGCCGCAGCGCTCACCCAGGCCGTTCAACGTGCCCTGGATCTGGCGCGCGCCTGCATTGACCGCAGCCAGCGAATTGGCCACCGCATTGCCGGTGTCGTCGTGGCAATGAATGCCAAGCCGGTCGCCCGGGATGCCGCTGGCGATCACCTCGGCGACGACGCGGCCGATCTCGTCCGGCAAGGTGCCGCCATTGGTATCGCAAAGGACGATCCAGCGTGCACCGGCATCAAAGGCTGCGCGGAGGCAGGACAGGGCATAGGCCGGGTTCGCGCGAAAACCGTCGAAAAAGTGTTCGGCATCAAACAGCGCCTCGCGGGTTTTGGTTTTCAGATGCGCAAAAGAGGCGGCGATGGCGTCGAGATTCTCGTCCAGCGTCACGCCGAGGGCGGTGGTGACGTGAAACTCATGCGTCTTGCCGACAAGGCAGACGGCGGGGGTGCCCGCGTCCAGCACCGCCGCGAGCACGTCGTCATTATCGGCAGAGCGTCCGACGCGTTTGGTCATCCCGAAGGCGGTCATGGTGGCGCGGGTCTCGGGCGGGTTGGCGAAGAAATCGCTGTCGGTCGGGTTCGCCCCCGGCCAACCGCCTTCGATGTAATCGACCCCAAGCGCGTCGAGGGCGGCGGCGATCTGGAGTTTCTCCGGCACCGAGAACTGGACGCCTTGGGTCTGCTGGCCGTCACGCAGGGTGGTGTCGAAGAGGTAGAGGCGTTCGCGGGTCATGGTGTACCCCCAAATTCCGTCGAAGGAATTTGCAAAAATCTTTGAAGATTTCTGGTGCGGGCGGAAAGTAGGTAAGTCCCGCCCCGGACCTGATCCGGGGCCTCGTGGGTCCCGCAGAGGTCCCGGGTCAAGCCCGGGACGGGCAGAGCACGGGTCATTTCAGCGCCTCGAGTTTGGCGGGGTCGAAGTTGGGTCCGGGGACGAGTTCGACGCCTGCCTTGGTCATGCGAACTTCGACGCCTGCCGCGATGACGGCGGATTTCAGGGCGTCGACGGCGGAGAAATCTTTAGTTGTCATGGCAGCTATGCGAAGGTCGGATAGATGAACTTCTAGTCCCGCAACCGACAGGCCCTGCTCGCGCTTAACGGACGCCAACTGCGCAATTGGGAAACCCAGCAGATTGGCTGAGGCAATGAAGACGAGGTCTGCGGCTAACTGCGCTTGTTCAGTCAAATTGAGATACTCGGCGCTATTATCTATGTACCGCCCAAGGCTTTGCAAACGAGAGAGCGCAAGCGACGTGTTCAAATCGTCTGCCAATGCATCGACGATTGATTGATCTGGACTACCCCCGCCGGGATTCTCAAGGGGGACATCCGGACGTGTTGAGAGTGTGTTCGCCCAATACGAAATTTCATCGTCGGCCTGCGCCGCCTTCTCCGCCGTCCAGTCCATCGGCTTGGAATAATGCGTCCCAAGCAACACAAACCGGATCACCTCGCCCGGCACGCCCTGCTCCAGCAAATCCCGCACCGTGAAGAAATTGCCCAGGCTCTTGGACATCTTTTTCCCCTCGACCTGCAACATCTCGTTGTGCAGCCACACCCGCGCGAATTCGCCATGCGGGTGGGCGCAGGCGGATTGGGCGATCTCGTTCTCGTGGTGGGGGAATTGCAGGTCGATGCCGCCGGCATGGATGTCGAAGGTTTCGCCCAGCAATTCGGCCGCCATCGCACTGCATTCGATGTGCCAGCCGGGCCGCCCCCTGCCCCAGGGGCTGTCCCATCCGGGTTCCTGATCGGTCGATGGCTTCCACAAGACGAAATCCATCGGGTCTTCCTTGTAAGGCGCGACCTCGACCCGGGCACCTGCGATCATGTCATCGACCGACCGGCCCGACAGCGCGCCATATTTCTCATAAGACCGCACCCGGAAGAGCACATGCCCCTCTGCGACATAAGCATGCCCCGAGGCGATCAGCCCCGCGGTCATCGTCACCATCTGCGGCACGAATTCCGTCGCCCTCGGCTCGTGATCCGGCCGCAGCGCCCCCAGCGCGTCCATGTCGGCATGATACCATCCGATCGTCTCTTCGGTCCGGCCCCGGATCAGATCCTCCATCGTACCGGGCGCGCCAGCCTTCTGGCGACGCAGCGCCTCGGCGTTGATCTTGTCGTCGACGTCAGTGAAGTTGCGGACATAGGTCACGTGGTCCTGCCCGTAGACGTGCCGCAACAGCCGATAAAGCACATCGAACACCACCACGGGCCGGGCATTGCCCAGATGCGCGCGGTCATAAACCGTCGGCCCGCAGACATACATGCGGACATTCGTCGGATCGATCGGGGAAAACACCTCCTTGCGGCGGGTCTTCGTGTTCGTCAGCTTGATCGTCACCATGGCAGATACCTTGAGGAATGCGTGCAGAAGCGGCGCCGTGGCGCGGGTCTAGCAACTTCGTCTTTCCAAGGGAAATGGCAAAGAAGGGCCCGCGACCAAAGGTCAGCAGGGAATGCAAATGCAGAGGATGCCCGTCGTTGTCATGGCGCGGGTGATAGCGTGAAAGAATCCGCAGGCCAAGTGTTTTCCGTAGGGACCATTGCCTGTCTGACGCAGGGTGTCATGATGCAGCGCAGACGATGGGCAGGGACAGAGGTGCAGCAATGTGGGTGATGAGATTGGTGGCGCTGGTGTGCCTCGTCCTTCCCGGGACGACACTGGCGCAGGACCTGCCGCTGCCCTTGACCGACAAGGTCAGCGACTACGCCGACCTTCTGCCGCCCGAGGCCGAGGCGCGTGTCACAGCCGCCATCCAGAAGGCCCGCGACGAGACGGGCGTCCATATCGTGGTAGCGACGATGGACCGGATCGCGAATTACGGTGCGGGCGACCTTGGCATCGAGGCCTATGCCAAACTTTTGTTCAACACCTGGGGCATTGGTGATGCCGAGCGCAACGACGGCATCCTGATCCTCGTGGCGCGCGACGACCGTGTCACCCGCATTGCCCTCGGGTCAGCCTATGACGCGGTCTATGACGGCCGCGCCTCGCGTGTCATCGACACTGGAATGCTGCCCGAATTCCGCGATGGCAGCTACGCCGAAGGGATCGAAGCAGGCGTCGCCTCGGCGGTGGCGCGGATCGTCACGCCCTTCGTGGCCAACGCACCCGTCACCGAAGACTCCGGGTTTGATACCGGCTTCGACTTCGGGTTCCTCATCCCCGTCGTGGCGGTCGCGGGCTTTGTGGTCGTCGCGTTTCGCCAGAAAATCGGCGATCTGGTTGCACGGGTCAAGCGGTGCCCGAACTGCGGCAGCCTCGGTCTGCGCAGGACCCGCGAGATCGCAGCAGCAGCCACGGAAACCGCCAACGGGTCCGGCATTCTGCACGAACGCTGCCCGAGTTGCGGCCATGATCGGCGTGAAACCTACGAGATCAAACGTCGGTCGAAATCATCAGGCGGCGGTGGCTCGTCTGGCTTCGGTGGCGGCCGGTCGTCGGGCGGTGGCGCGACGGGTCGCTGGTAGCGGGCAAGAAAATAGGCCCACCCGGGGGTCCGGGCGGGCCTGTGGGGGATCAAACCGGGCTGATCAGAACTGAAGGAACACGCGTGCCTTGACGGTCGTCGCATCCAGATCGACGCCGCTGCCGTCAAAGTCATCAAAGCTGTGCTGCAGCAATTCGCCGCCAACACCGATGCTGTCAGAGATGGCGTAGTCCACGCCCAACCCGCCGAAATAACCGGTGTCGGACAGGTCCGCACCACCCACCGTCGCATTGGCCTGCGCCGCACCGACCGTGCCGTAAACCAGGGCACGGCCAAACTCGTAGCCCCCCATCAGCTTCAGACGCGCCACGTCGTCAAGCGAACTCGCCCCGCCGTCCAGGTCGACATCGGCCTTGTCGTAGTCGAGTTCGATCCCTGCGACGGCGCTGCCAAAGTCATAGCGGTAGCCTGCAAGCACGCCCCCGAGCGCACCATAGCCGTCAAGCACACCGCCCGAGCTGTCGACATTGCCATAGCCAAGTGCCCCACCGGCATAAAAACCGGACCAATCCACCGAAGGGGCTGCAATGGCGACGGGCGCCGCCATGACGTCCGGTTCGGGCAGAGGTTCGTTCGCGCCGCCAGCAAAAGCCGGTGCGACGGGGCTCAAGACACAAATCAGAGCTATCAGCTTGCTATTCATTTATCTCTCCATCAGGGCACCCTGCCTCAACGCCGGGTTGTGCCCTAGATTGGCGCAAAACCGCTCCATGCCAAGCCTTTGGTTCTACACGTATTATTACGAAACTGTGAGGTGTTCGTGAGGGCGCGATTTTGTGCTGACGGGAATGCAACGCCGCGCAGAAACCTGCCTATGCAGGCCCATTACAAATATGTGATGGAACTTTTTCCGCCTTTGCGAAACGCGGGTTGACGCAAATTACGCGCGTTCAGCGAGGCTAAGCCAGTCTTCTTCCGCCTTTGCCAGTGCGGCTTGCCGTTCGATCAGCGCGCCCGAGGCTTTGGCGAACTTGGCCGGATCGCTTTCATATAGCCCGTCGGTCGATAGAAACTCGGTCAGCTTCGCGATCTCGGCCTCGATCCGGGCGATCAGGGCGGGCAGATCATCCAGCCGCTTCTGCTCGGTGAAACTTAGCCCGCTGCGTTTCGGCGCGGCGACGGGTTTTTGGACGGGGGCGGGCTTTGATGGCGCTGGCGCGGGCGTGGCAGACGGTTGTGACGGACGCTGGCGGGCATAATCGGACCAGCCTCCGGGATATACGGTGACGCGGCCCTGCCCTTCCAATGCGACCGTCTGCGACGCCACCCGATCAATGAAATCGCGGTCGTGGCTGATCAGAAGGACGGTCCCGTCATAGGCATCCAGCACGTCTTGCAACAAATCCAGCGTCTCGACGTCCAGATCATTGGTCGGTTCGTCCAGCACCAGCAGATTCGAGGGTCGCGCCATGATCTTGGCCAGCAGAAGACGCGCCTTTTCGCCCCCCGACAGCGACGAGACGGGCGCACGCGCCTGCCGTTCGTCAAACAGGAAGTCCTTGAGATAGGCCACGACATGACGCGGGTTGCCGCGCACCATGACCTGATCGGATGCGCCACTGACACGCAGGACCGGATCGCCGGTCATGTTTTCCCACAGGCTGGCGGTCGGCACCAGCGCCGCGCGGTTCTGGTCCAGCACTGCGATGTCGAGCGTGGTGCCAAGGCGCACCGTGCCGGCATCAACCTCCAGCTGCTTTAGAAGGCACCGCACCAGCGTCGTCTTGCCGATGCCGTTCGGGCCAACAAACGCCACCCGGTCGCCGCGCATCACGCGCAGGTCCAGACCCTTGGCGATCAGCGTGTCGCCAAAGGCCTTGGTCAGGCCCCGTGCCTCGATCACCATCTTGCCAGAGGTCGCACCGCTTTCCATCGTCAGGGCAGCCGTCCCCTGGCGACGGATCTGCGACGCACGTTCTTCGCGCAGTTCGGCCAGCGCCCGCACCCTGCCCTGGTTGCGCTTGCGCCGGGCCGAGATACCCTCGACCGCCCACTTCGCCTCGGCCTTGATCTTGCGGTCCAGCTTGTGCCGGGCGTCATCCTCGGCATCCCAGGTTTCGTCGCGCCAGTCTTCGAACCCGGCAAACCCGCTGTCGCGCCGGCGCATGATCCCCCGGTCGATCCACAACACCGACTTGCTGAGCGCGCGCAGGAACGCCCGGTCATGGCTGATCAGCAGGAATGCCGATCGCGTCTGGAGCAACTCCGTCTCGAGCCACTCGATCGCCTGGATGTCCAGGTGGTTGGTCGGCTCGTCCACCAGCATCACATCGGGCTCTTCGGCCAACAGCTTGGCCAGCGCGGCGCGGCGCTTTTCGCCGCCGCTTGCCGAACTGACCGGTGCATCCATCTGCAGATGCAGCCCTTCGGCGACCATCGCGATGCGGTATTCATCGCCCGGAGCCAATCCGCTGGCGGCAAAATCGCCCAAGGTCGCAAAGCCCGAAAGATCGGGGTCCTGCTCCATATAGCCGACACGCGTTCCCGGCGGGACGGTGACCTGCCCGCTATCGGCCTCGGTCCGGCCGGCCATCACCTTCATCAAGGTGGATTTGCCCGACCCGTTCCGCCCGACCAGCGCCAGCCGGTCGCCGGGCTGCACGACAAGGTCGACGCCTTCAAAGACGGGATTGCCGCCAAAGGTCAGGCGGATGTCGGAAAGCTGCAGAAGGGGTGCGCGGGCCATGTCGGGGGTGGGGGTAAGGCGCGGGGCGAGAAAGGTCAATCACCCGAACGGCTGGTCGTCGCGATCTTGGCTGCCATCAACCGCAGAGTGCGGGCCCGTACGGGCGGAATTGCCGCTATCTCCACGGCGGTAAAGACGTGAAGCGTGTCCAGGTCGCGGTCGATCACGGCGTGGTTGCTGACCCAGCCACCCATGCCAAGATAGCTGCGCAACAAGGGGGGCAGCAGGGCGGTGGCAGGATCGCCCCTCGCCGGTTGCACCGACAGATCGGCGAAATTGATGATGTGTGCCGATTTTCGGCCAGGGGCCCATCGTTCCGGGGCGGCGTGGTCTTGCGTCAGCGTCACGAATGCCGCCCGATGCCGCGTCACATCCGTGCCGGGAAAGGACGAGCAGCCAAACAGCATGTCAACCCTGTAGCGATCCACAAGCCGCGTCAGCGCGGCCCAGGAATGGCGCAGAATGTCGGGATCGCGGCGCGCAGGATCGATGCAGAAGCGGCCGACCTCCATCATGACACCGCTGTAGGCGGCCAAGGCGCCAAGATCATAGTGCAAGGCAGAATAGCTGGTCCCCACCTCGCGACCATCGCCTAGGACCAGAAGGCGACAGCAGGCAACCACGTCGCCGGTCGCCACGTCCTCCACCACGAGATGCTGACACAAGGGATCATGGGCGTCGCTGTCGTCAATGATGGAGGCACCGGACCGGAAACACTGCCGCCGCAGCGCCAGCGCCCGCTGACGCCCCGTCGCATCCGCTGCCAGTACCGCCCGGTAGCCTGGTCTTGAAACAACGTTCACGATCACTCCATCGATCTTGGCTCTGGTGGCCTTGACGCCTAATTCTGAACATGCACCGGTCAGGACGCAATTGCCGACCGGGCGCGATCACCAGAAAGGTCCCCAAAATGGAAAAAGTCACCAAATCCGACAGCGAATGGCGCGCAGAGCTGTCTGACCTTGCCTACAAGGTGACGCGCAACCACGGGACGGAGCGGGCCTTTACCCATGACAGCTTTCCCAAGGATGCGGGCACATTCTCATGTGTCTGCTGTGGGGCATCGCTGTTCGATCAAGCGCACAAGTTCGACAGCGGCACGGGCTGGCCCTCGTTCTGGGCACCGCTCGACCCCGAAATGGTGGGCGAAAAGGAAGATCGCGGTTTTTTCATGCGCCGCACCGAAGTGCACTGCAACCGATGCGAGGCGCATCTGGGCCATGTCTTTCCCGACGGACCTGCGCCCACTGGTCTGCGCTACTGCATCAACGGCGTGGCGCTGAACTTCGAGCCCAAGTGATCCAATGTCGGCGTGACGGGTCCCGTCACGCCACAAATCCGGTCAGATGCCGGTGTCTTCGGCCCGGATCTTGCCCAGGCTGCCCAAAAGCTGGCGGATAAACCCGATGCCCTTGATGTTGCTTTCCGTCACGCGGCGAGAAATCTCGACCACCTGCCCATCCTCAAGTCCGTAGGTCGAGACGTTCTCCACCACGCCGGATTCGGCGAAGGTGATGGCCAGAACCTGGCGGTCGACCTCCTGGGGTTCGCGGTAACCCAGGTTCTTGTAGCGACTTTGCACATAGAACCAGCCGACATCGTTCAGCAGGCCCGACGTGCTGGGTCGGCCGACCTTTTCGGCGACCGTTTCGCGGGTGTCGACCCCCACCTCGATCAGTGCCAGTTCATCGGGTGCGGGAACATAGCCGTGATTGCGGAAAACCGGCGCGCAGGCGACCAGGGCCAGCAACGCCAAGCCTGCGAAACCCGCACCGAACCGGCCCCTTTTGCGCCCAACCGAATGTGTCGGACCGGGCTTGCACCCCTGTGACGCCGCTTCCATATTGGTCATCCCTGCCCTCTCGCCCATTGTCGCGCAAATCGAGTGCCCGCGCATCCAACGCGCAATCGCTGCCCTTGCATCTTCCGCCCAAGCTTTGGTATCGGGTCATCCCGGTTGTTGCGATGGCGGTTCCTGTCTGGTCGGGATACCAGAAGCCTGTGCCGCAATTCAAGGAAGGAACGTGCAAGGCCGCAGGGAAACCTGCAATGGTGTGCGTTCGGTGACCGAAATCAAAGGTTCGACATGCCCAGTTCAGCCTCTGCCCTGACGCTTCCCTTCCGCGTGACACGCCTGTCCGCCAAGGTTCCCACCACGTTCGACCTTGCCCCCGATGCCGTACTTCGCGTGTCGTTGGCCAAGACCCTCGGGATCATCGCGGTGGAACATTTCACCTTTCGCGGCACCCTGACCCCGGTCGGACGCCAGGACTTCACGCTGCAGGCCGACCTCAGCGCACGCGTGGTGCAGCCCTGCGTGGTGACCTTGCAGCCGGTCACGACGGTCATTGGCGAAAAGGTGCTGCGCCGGTTCTCGCACGACTACGTCGAACCCACGGGCGACGAGGTGGAACTGCTGGACGACACCATCGAGCCGCTGCCCGAGGTGATCGATGTCGGTGCCGTGGCGGTCGAGGCGCTGGCCCTGCTGCTGCCGGAATACCCGCGCGCAAAGGACGCGGTATTCACGCCCGCCGCCCCTGCGCTGACGGACCAGGACAGCGCCGCTGACCGGCCAAAGTCCTTCGCGGGTCTGGCGGACCTTGCGGCAAAACTTGCCCGGGCAGCACGCGAAGACGATGAAAAGACCTGACTTTCGGGCCCCGTACAAAGGGGCTTGCGCCGCCAGCGAATCCGAGTATTTTCCGCGCCTCGTTACGGCATTGCCGCAGCGCTGGTCGATTGCCCGGCGCGCCGATGCAAGACGCTGAACTGAAATGAAAATCAGGGGACTGTCCCCTTCATGACCGAGGGTTGACATGGCCGTCCCGCAGAACCGAACCACGAAATCTCGCCGCAACATGCGTCGGTCCCATGACGCATTGGTTGCCGCGAACCCCAACGAATGCTCCAATTGCGGCGAGCTGAAGCGTCCGCATCATGTGTGCCCGTCCTGCGGTCACTATGACAGCCGCGAGGTTGTTGCCGTCGCCAAGGCCGTCGATCTGGACGACGACGCGGCGTAACGACGCCCGCGTGCCATGA
>JANPKV010000305.1:0-6867 GCA_031426185.1 Rhodobacterales bacterium
GATCGCGAAGACCTGGGTCAGCATCGACAGCATGTTCTTGGTGCGGACCAGGCCGCCATAGAACAGCGCAAGCCCCGGCACGGTCATCAGGAGGACCAGCACCGTTGAGATGCTCATCCAGGCGATGTCGCCGCCATGGACAGCCTTTTCATAGACATACGGCACCAGAGCTGCCGCTTCGGTGGCGACTTCGGCGGTTTCGGTTGTTGCCTCTTGCGCCCAGGCGGGCAGGCCGGCCAACAGCGGTGCCCCCAGCGCGCTCAGGCCAGAAAATGTCTTCAACTTGTTCATTTCGGTGATTTCCCCTTGCCCCACACGCCTAAAGCGCATCGTCATCGATTTCGCCTGTGCGGACCCGCACGGCGTGTTGCACGTCGAGGACGAAAATCTTTCCGTCGCCGATCTTGTCGGTCTTGGCGGTCTTCTGGATGGTCGACACGACCTGATCGGCAAGCGCGTCGGAGACCACGATCTCCAGTCTGACCTTTGGCACAAAGTTGACGGCGTATTCGGCGCCCCGATAGATCTCGGTGTGTCCGGACTGGCTGCCGAACCCCTTGATCTCGGTCACCATCATGCCGCGCACGCCGATGGCGGTCAGTGCTTCGCGGACCTCCTCCAGTTTGAACGGCTTGATCGCGGCAATGATGAGTTTCACGTCTGTCCCCTTCTCGTTGCACCAACCCTGACGTCGGGTCTTGGCTGATCCACGTGGACGCAAGCCGGTGGGGCTGGGCAAGAAACGGCGGGGATTTCCCTAGCCAAAAGTGCAGTATTCGCACAAAAAATAGTCACTAAATCAGAAATGCCCGAATATTGATCAGATTGTGAAGCCGAATCGGGCCGGCAGCCTCTCCACATTCGTGCTGTGGCGCGGTATGCTGGATGGCAACGAAAGACCGAAAAATGCGGCGCGAGGCAAAGCAGGAATGGCACTATCGGGCAAAGGCCGGGGGCCCCTCGTGGCGGACCGGCGCGGCGGGCAGCCGCGTCGCGAGGCGGCGCCGGCACCTAAACCGCGCCGCGCGTCCCGGCGTGCGCAACGCCCTCGCAGGGGGGGCATCAGCGGGTTCATCCTTGGCATTTTTCGCCTGATCTGGCGTCTGATTTGGGGGATCACCTGGCGTACTGGCGCCATATTCGCATTGATCCTGGCCGGGGCCACGGCCTACTTCGCCGCCCAGATGCCCCCGGTTGAGGCGCTTTTGGATGGCCGTGCGCGCGGGTCCGTCACGTTCCTCGACCGCGAGGGGACAGTGTTCGCCTGGCGCGGCGAAACATTTGGCGGCCAGATCACGGCAGATACCGTGTCGCCCTATCTCCATGACGCGGTCGTGGCGACCGAGGACAAGCGGTTCTACCGGCATTTCGGGATCAGTCCGCGCGGCATCGCCAGTGCAGTGCGCATCAACCTGAGCGAAGGGCGAGGCCCGCTGTCGGGCAATGGCGGGTCGACCATAACGCAGCAGGTGGCCAAACTTCTTTGTCTGGGCGTGCCCTATGACCCCACCCAGTGGACGTCCGAAGCCGCCTATGAAGAGGACTGCCGCGCGGGCGGGATCTGGCGGAAGATCAAGGAAATCCCTTTCGCCATGGCAATGGAAGCCCGGTATTCCAAAGAGGAGATCCTGACGATCTATTTCAACCGCGCCTATCTAGGCGCGGGCGCGCGGGGATTTGAGGCGGCGGCGCAGCGGTATTTCAGCGTGTCGGCGAATCAGGTCAATCCGGCGCAGGCCGCAATGCTGGCGGGGCTGTTGAAGGCACCCTCCCGCTTTGCGCCAACCAACAACCTGCAGCGTGCCCAGGACCGCGCCAACCTGATCATCGGGCTCATGTTGGACCAAGGCTATCTGACAAAGGACGAGGCCGACGCAGCGCGGACAAAGCCGGCACGGCTGTCATCGGCGGCAAAGGCGAATACCGGGGGCAACTTTGCCGACTGGGTCATGGCGACGACGCCTGACTTTCTGGCCGGCGAGACGACCGAAGACGTGGTGATCAAGACCACCCTTGACCAGCGCCTGCAGACCGCCGCCGAAGAGGCGCTGCGGTTCGTTTTTGAAACCAAGGTCAAGGCCGGTTCCAAGGCGCAAGCCGCGATCATCGTGATGAGCGCCGATGGCGCGGTGCGCGCGATGGTCGGCGGGCGCGATCTGCCCGATGCCGGCGATTTCAACCGGGCAACGCAGGCGCTGCGCCAGACTGGTTCGGTCTTCAAACCCTTCGTTTATGCGGCCGCGATGGATATGGGCTTCAGCCCCGCAGACTATGTCGAAGACACGCCGCTGACGATCAACATTCCCGGCTCCGGTCCCTGGTCTCCGCAGAATTACGACAAGGAATACAAGGGGATGATCACGCTGACCCAGGCCCTTGCGGAAAGCCGAAACATCCCCGCCGTCCGCGTCGCCGAAGCCGTGGGGCGCGACGCCGTGCGCAAGGTCGCGACCGATTTCGGCATTACCGCCGATCTTGCAGCAGGCCCCGCCCTGGCGCTGGGTGCGTCGGAGTCAACGCTGATCGACATGACGGGGGCCTATGCCGGCATCCTGAACGGCGGGTCCTCGGTGACGCCTTACGGTCTGGTCGAACTCCGGCTTCAGGGCGAGAACGAGCCGCTGTTCGAAGCGACGGGCGGCATGGGCGAACGCGTGATTTCGGAAAAGGCGGCGCGCCTTCTGACCTACATGATGGCGGAGGTGGTGGAATCCGGCACCGGGACCCGCGCGCGGCTTGACGACCACCAGGCGGCCGGCAAGACAGGCACCACAACGGCAGGGCGGGATGCGTGGTTCGTTGGTTTTACCGGTGACTATGTGACCGGGGTGTGGATGGGTTACGACGACAACACCCCGCTTGTCGGGGTGACGGGTGGCGGCCTGCCCGCAGAGATCTGGCACGAGGTCATGGTTCGGGTCGAGGAAGGCCTGCCACCCAAGCCCTTGCCCATGGAGATCCCCGAGCCAAGGCTGGCACCCCCACCGGCGTCGCCGACCTATCTTGACGACGGGTCGCAGGAAACGATCGTCGAACCGCTGCCCGAAGGGGCAATGCCCCTGTCGCCAGACCCGTTCGCAGAAGAGGCGATACCGCTGTCACCCGAGCCGGTGACAGAGGAGGATCTGGTCGATCAGATCCTGCGCGACGTGCTGGGGACCATCAACAACTAGCCCTGTCAGGCGCTGGCCAGCGCCGCAGACAACCGGTCGATATCGCCGCCCTGCTGATCCAGAATGGCGCCGATCTCGGCCCGTTCCGACGCGAGCATGTTCACGCCCTCGATGATCAAGTTGAAGAACTTGTCCTTTCCGGACTTGTCCGAGACGTGCCAGCGGACATCAAAGGGGGCCTCGCCCTGCAGGTAGGCGACCGAGATCACCTCGAAATAGCTTTTGAGCGGCCGCGCATCGGTCACTTCGATCTTGCCGCCGATGAACTCGCGGAACCGGCGACCATATTTGCGGCTGATATAGCTTTGAAAGGCCTTAGTGAAGGTCTTCATCTGACCTGCCGAAGCCGTGCGGGCCGACGGCCCCAAAGCCGAACGCGCGATCACCGGGACATCGGCATATTTGACGAACATCGCCTCGAAATCGCGGATCATTGCGGATTCGGATTTGCCCGAACTGATGATGCCGTTGACGGTATCGACCGCACGGCCCACCAGTTCGCGCGCCTGATCCACCGTCAGCGCCGACGCGGCGCGGGGCATGGCAAGGGCTGCGGATGCGGCCATGGCGGTCAGGGCAAACTGACGACGGGTCAGGGGAAGGATGTTATTCGGCATAGGGATCCTCATAAGGGTCGACAAAGTCATCATCGCCTGCGCCATCGGAGGTCTGGCCAAGGGCGAAGCGGCGGTTCTGCAGATAAAGAAGGCGCGCCTGTTCATAGCTGTCCGCGCTTTCATATAGGATCGATTCGATCGTATCGGAATAGCGGTAGCGGTCACCAAGCCGTGCAAAGATGCCCGCAGCGGTTACGGCATCGGCTTCGGACCCATCGACGAGGACCCTGACCGGGTTTGCCACGGTGTCGACAGCCAGCCCAAGCGCATCGCGCGTGGTCGACGGACCGAAGACGGGCAGCTCCAGATAGACCCCTTCGCCTGCGCCCCAGACATGCAGCGTTTCTCCGAAATCGGTCGGCCGCTGGGGCAGTCCGAGGGCAGTTGCCGCATCAAAGATCCCCAGAACGCCCATCGTCAGATTGGTCGCAAGGCGCAATGCGTTGATGCCCGCATCCTCGGGATTGGCCTGCAGCACGTTGTTGACGATGTCGCCGGGCAAATCCAGCGTGCCCGCCACATTCCCGACGACGCGGCGGACTGGTTCGGGAATGACGGTGCCATAGGCGTCCGAGCCCGGTCCGACGATGGCCCGGTCAAGTGCCACATTGACCCCGTGGACGCCCCGGTTCATCTGCTCCAGCGGGTCGTTGATGCCGTTCGGGCCAGGGCCCGCCGCACATCCCATCAGCGCGACAAGCGGCAGCGCCCAGACCAAGCGGACTTGGCCCGCAAAGCGGTCGCACAGGCAGGGACAAAGGTCAGAAATCCGCATCGGTAAAGTCCATCCTCGGGCGGAGGTCGCACATTGTGGGGTCAGGGCAAGGGATATTCAGCGCAACCTGCAGACACAACGCAGATTCGTGCAGGGAGATGCACTTTGGCAGAATTCGGCCATCAACCCCATGGCCTTGTCGAGATTTTCGGCGACCCCGTTCCTGGCCTGCTTGCCGGAATGGCCACGCGCCGCTAGGGTCCGCACAAAATCAGGAGAATATCATGCATGCCATTGAAACGCGCCTTGCAGAGCATGGGGTCGTGTTGCCCGTCCCCCCGACACCGGCCGCGAATTACGTGCCGTTTGTGATCTGCGGCAATCAGGTCTTCATTTCTGGCCAGGTCAGCCAGACTGCGGACGGCTTCATCAAAGGGCGGCTCGGCGCGGATATGGATGTCGCACAGGGAGCGGCGGCCGCGAAAGCCTGCGCAATCAGTCTCTTGGCGCAGTTGCGCAGCGCCTGCGGCGGCGATTTCGGTCGCGTCGTGCGGGCGGTCAAGCTGACGGGATTCGTCAATTCCACGGCCGACTTCATTGACCAGCCCAAGGTGATCAACGGGGCGTCGGACTTTCTCGTGGCGGTGATGGGCGATGCGGGACGGCACGCGCGGTCGGCGGTCAGCGCGGCGTCCTTGCCGCTTGGTGTCGCGGTCGAAATCGAGGCGATCTTCGAGATTTCCTGATGCGTGTGTCCCTGCCCCCGGCCTTCCTGACCACGCCTCTCGCCCATCGCGGCTACCACGATGCCGTACGGCGACGCCCCGAAAACGCGCTGTCGGCGTTTCAGGCGGCGATCGATGCCGGCTACGGGATCGAGCTGGATGTGCAGTTGACGGCCGACGGGCATGCGGTGGTCTTTCACGACGAAACGCTGGACCGGATGACGGGGCAAAGCGGCAATGTGGCAGACTTGACCGCTGCGGCGCTGAGTCAGATTGCCCTTCTCGACAGTGATGACAGGATCCCGACACTGGCCAAAGTGATGGCGACGGTCGCAGGCCGTGTGCCGGTCCTGATCGAGATGAAGGACAAGCTCACGACAATGGCCCCGACCGACGGGCGTCTTGCCAGTGCGGTCGGTGTCGTTCTGACCGGCTATGCGGGGCCGGCGGCCGTGATGTCTTTCAACCCCCATGCCATGGCCGACATGGCGCGACTTGTCCCAAAGGTGGCGCGCGGCCTGACCACCGACGACTACGACCCGGCAGAGTATGCGGATTTGCCGCCGCATCTTTGTGATGATCTGCGTGCGATCAAGGACTACGACCGCACCGGGGCCAGCTTTATCTCGCACAACGCGCGCGACCTTGGCCGTCCGAGGGTGGCCGAGTTGAAACGCCAGGGTACTGCCATCCTGTGCTGGACGATCCGGTCGCGCGACCAAGAGGCAGAGGCGCGCAAGATCGCGCAGAACATCACCTTTGAAGGGTACGCCGCCCCGATGCCGGCTTGACCTTCGCAGCCCTCGGCCCAACTGAATTTCAGACTGCTTCAAATATCCCCGGGGGTCCGGGGGCGGGAAGCCCCCGGCCTGTTCAAAGACACCCAAAGCGAGATGATGGCTGACCTGACCCTTCTCAACGGCATGGCAGACGTCGCGGCGGCGGACTGGGACAGTCTGTCGCCCGGAACGGGCCGCCCGCTGGACCCCTTCACAACGCACCGGTTTCTGGCGGCGCTGGACGCATCGGGCAGCACCGGCAAGGGGACCGGCTGGCAAACGCGTCCGCTTGTCCTGCAAAACAGCGGCAAGATCATCGGGGCGACCCCTCTTTATGTCAAATCGCACAGCCAGGGGGAGTACATCTTCGACCACGGCTGGGCGGATGGATATGAGCGCGCCGGTGGGCGCTACTATCCCAAGCTGCAGATTGCGGTGCCTTTCACGCCTGCCACCGGGCCAAGGTTTCTTGGGCAGGGACGGGACGCGCTGGTGCAGGGCGCCATCGCGATTGCCGAACAGAACGGCCTTTCCTCGCTCCACATCACCTTTTGCACCGAGGAGGAGGCCGCGGCGCTTGCCGGACAGCACGACCTTCTCCACCGCGTCACGCAGCAGTTTCACTGGGTCAACAACGGCTACGCGAGCTTTGACGACTTTCTGGCTGACCTGTCCTCGCGCAAGCGCAAGAACATCCGCAAGGAACGCGAGACAGCGCAAGGTCCGGTCGAGATCCGCGCGCTGACGGGCGATGACATCGAGCCTGCCCACTGGGAGGCGTTCTGGCAGTTCTATCAAGATACCGGCAGCCGCAAGTGGGGCACGCCCTACCTGACGCGCAAGGCGTTCGACTTGTTC
>JANPKV010000306.1:0-8539 GCA_031426185.1 Rhodobacterales bacterium
ATAGCGCTGCGTGGCAAGGTCAAGCTCGCTCAGAACCAGATCGACGCTGTTGATCCCGATCCGGAAATTCACATCGCGCCCGCATGTCGACTGCCCGGCCGTGGTCAGCACTTCCAGCACCTGTGCCATCGACGCCCCCGGTGGCAAAAGGTAGGAGCCGAACTTCAGCCCATCGGCCTTGTCCGAATAATCGGCACCGACGCGAAAGATGCGGGCGTCCGACACCGCCCCGCGCGTCTCCAGCGCTCGGCTTACGGCGCTCAGGCTGTCGCCCCGCTCAACCCGAAAACAGATCGGCTCGGCCAGCGGTCCGGCACCGTTGAACTCTTCCCGCCCCCAGGCGAGGATCCCCGCCGCCACCACCAGCAGGACGATGAACAGCGTCAGCGCGTTGGACGCGACCGACCGCCACATCAGCCGGCCACCTTGCCAAGCACAAGACTGGCATTGGTGCCGCCAAACCCGAAGGAATTGGACAGCGCCACGTCAATCTTGCGCGGCACCGCGCGGTTGGCCGCAAGGTCAAGCTTTGGCGCGACCGCCGGATTGTCCAGATTGATCGTCGGAGGCGCCACCTGATCGCGGATGGCAAGAACGCAAAAGATCGCCTCGACAGCCCCCGCCGCGCCCAAGAGATGCCCGATGCTCGACTTGGTCGACGACATCGTGGCTTTCGTCGCGGCGTCGCCCAGCAACCGCTCGACGGCACCAAGTTCGATCGTGTCGGCCATCGTGCTCGTGCCATGCGCGTTGATGTAATCCACCTGCGCCGGGGCGAGGCCCGCCCGCTTCAGCGCCATCTGCATCGACCGATAGCCGCCTTCGCCATCCTCGGACGGAGCCGTGATGTGATAGGCATCGCCAGACAGCCCATAGCCCAGCACTTCGGCATAGATCTTCGCGCCTCGCGCCTTCGCGTGTTCATATTCCTCGAGCACCACGACACCCGCACCCTCGCCCATGACGAACCCGTCGCGGTCCGCGTCATAGGGGCGGCTGGCCTTGGCCGGATCATCGGCCCGCTTGGTCGACAAGGCCTTGCAGGCGTTGAAGCCCGCGATGCCGATCTCGCAGATCGGGCTTTCCGCCCCGCCCGCGATCATCACATCCGCGTCGTCCCACTGGATCAGCCGCGCCGCGTCGCCGATGGCATGCGCGCCGGTCGAACAGGCTGTCACCACCGCATGGTGCGGCCCCTTGAACCCGAACCGGATCGAGACCTGCCCCGAGATCAGGTTGATCAGCGCGCCGGGGATGAAGAACGGGCTGACGCGCTTTGGCCCCTTTTCGGCGATCAACAATGCTGTCTCGGCAATCGACTGCAAGCCGCCGATGCCCGACCCGATCATCACGCCGGTGCGGCACCGCGCAGCCTCGTCCTGCGGCTCCCACCCGGAATCCTTGACCGCCTGCACTGCCGCCGCCATCCCATAGATGATGAAGTCGTCAACCTTGCGCTGGTCTTTCGGTTCCATCCAGTCATCGGGATTGAATGTGCCGCCGGTGCCGTCACCCCTTGGTATCTCGCAGGCATATTGCGTCACCACATTCGCGGGATCGAACCGCGTGATGGGGCCCGCCCCCGACTGCCCGGCAACCAGCCGTGTCCAGGTCTCGTCGACACCGCACGCAAGCGGCGTGACCATTCCCAATCCTGTGATTACCACGCGCCGCATGCACCCAACTCCCTCGGCCTTTGCTCTGCGGGCGTGATACACGCCCGCCTGTAAGCGTGCAACTCACGCCGCCGTCCCTGGCCGTCAAAGGTACCGGCATCGCCGACCTGCCGCCTCACGGCTTCACGCCCCGCGCGATCACGCCAAGCACCGCCGCCAGCAACTGCGCCGCCGTCGTGGCTCCAAGGCCGTCAATATCTCGGTCCGGCATGAATTCGACCATGTCAAATCCAACGATATCCGCCTTTTCCGCGACGGCCCCGATCAGTTCCAGGACCTGCCAATAGCCCAATCCCCCCGCCGTCCGCCCGATCACGGCCGGCATCGTCGCCGGGTCAAGCGCATCGAGATCCAGGCAGATGATGACCTCCGCACCCTCTGCGATCAGATCGACCGCCCGCCAGACCCCTGACCGCGCCACCTCACCAGCCGGCACGAACTCCACGCCCCAGGCCAGCGCATCCGCCAGATCCCCCTCGCTGGCAGACCCTATGCCGCGGCTGCCGACCTGCACGATCCGCTCCACATGCGCCATCTCGGATGCACGCCGCATGGTCGATGACAGACCCAGCCTTTCGCCATTAACCTCGTCACGCCAGTCGATATGCGCATCGATCTGCAGGATGGTGAACTGCCGGCCCCGCGCGCCATATGCCTCCAGCATCGGGATCGGCAGGCTGTCATCGCCGCCGATCAGGACCGGAACGGCACCGCAATCCAGCACTTGATTGATCGCCCCGAAGATCCGCGACCGGTTGCCCTGGGGGTCTGCCTCGTCCTGCGGCAGATCGCCCGCATCGACGGCCACGATTCCGTCCAGTAGAACCGGCCCGCCCAGATCAAAGTTCACATGCGCCGCATTTGCCGCATAGGTCGCCCCGGCCGCCCGGATCGCCGCGGGTCCACCCGCACAGTAGAACCCGACCGAGGGATAGGGCGTACAGCCATCCGCTCCGATTAGCACAATGGGCGCCGCCAGACGGCTCAGGTCGCGACAGCGTGGCAAACCCAGAAAGGTGTCGACCGCCCCCGCGCCGAACATCGTCCCTAGTGTTGGCTTGTTTTCCAATCTGGCCCCGCTTCTCGCATTGGCGGGCAGAGTGCGCGCAAGCGTGGCGGCAGGACAAGCGTCTCGTGCGCGCGACCGGCTTGCTGCGGCGAGGGACCGCCGGTCAGTGCGCGCGCCGCAGCGGTGACGCGCCAGAAATGCAAAATGGCGCCCCTCAGGGCGCCATTTGTGCCGTCTGCAGCCGATCCGAAAAGGATCAGGCGGCTTCGGAGATGAACTTGACGGCGTCGCCAAAGGTCTGGATCGTCTCGGCGGCGTCGTCGGGGATCTCGATCCCGAACTCTTCCTCGAACGCCATCACCAGTTCCACGGTGTCAAGGCTGTCCGCGCCCAGATCGTCGATGAACGAGGCGTTTTCGGTCACCTTGTCCTCTTCGACGCCCAGATGCTCGACGACGATCTTCTTCACACGGGTCGCGATGTCGCTCATGTTCTTTCCTCTGTGGTTGACGGGTCGTTAACCCGCTCTCTCTTGATGTGACCGACGGCAGGGCCAATCGCCTGTCGCAGTTTCGCAGCGCCTATAGCAAGGCCAATGCGCCAAGGCAAACGCTTTCCAGTCGGCATGGGCGGCAAGGTGCAGAGATCGCGTCGTCGCGCATTTGCCGGATCAAACCATGTCCATCCCGCCATTTACATGCAGTGTCGCGCCCGTGACATAGCCAGCCTCGACCGACGCCAGATACAACACGGCAGCCGCGATCTCGTCCGGCATACCCATGCGACCGGCAGGCACCACGCCCAGGATCGCGGCCTTCTGCGCCTCGTTCAGTTTGTCGGTCATCGCCGTGGCGATGAAGCCCGGCGCGACCGCATTGACGGTGATGCCGCGACTGGCGACTTCGGCCGCCAGCGACTTCGACATCCCCACCATTCCGGCCTTCGACGCCGCGTAGTTGACCTGCCCCGCATTGCCGGTCGTGCCGACGATGGACGAGATGTTGATGATCCGCCCCCAGCGCGCCTTCATCATCCCCCGGATCGCGGTGCGGCAAAGCCGAAACGTCGCGGTCAGGTTCACGTCGATCACCGAGGCCCAGTCCTCGTCCGACATCCGCATCGCCAACCCGTCCTTGGTGATGCCGGCGTTGTTCACCAGGACATCGACCGACCCCATCGCCTCGACCGCCCGTTTCACCAGCCCTTCGACCTCGTCGGGCACCGACAGGTTGCAAGGCAGCACGAAAGCCCGCTCACCCAATTGCGCCGCCAGCGCCTCCAGCGGTTCAAGCCGCGTGCCGGACAGCCCGACCGTAGCACCCGCCCCATGCAGAACCCTGGCGATTTCCGCGCCAATGCCACCGGACGCGCCTGTCACCAGCGCCGTTTTCCCCGTCAGATCAAACATCTACCGCTTCCTTTGCCGTCACGACATCCTCGGGGGCGCCGATCGCGCGCGTCACCGCGCCGTCGGCGATCCGCTTGATCATCCCCGACAGCGCCTTGCCCGCCCCGATTTCCCAAAACTCTCTCACACCCGCGCCTTGCATCCACAACACGCTTTCCCGCCAGCGCACCGATCCCGTGATTTGCGCCACCAAAAGCGCGCGAATGCGATCCGGCTCCGTCACCGCCTCGGCACGGACATTCACCACCACCGGCAGCGCCGGCGTGGAAATCACCACCCCCGCCAGCGCCTCGGACATCACCGCAGCAGCGGGCTGCATCAGCGCACAGTGGAAGGGAGCAGACACCGGCAGCAACAACGCCCGCCTTGCACCGCGCGCCTTTGCGATTTCCAGCGCGCGCTCGACGGCCTCCTTGTGACCCGACACCACCACCTGCAACGGATCGTTGTCATTGGCCGCCTGGCAAACCTGCCCCTGCGCCGCTTCGGCGGCAACCTCGGTCACGGTGGCGAAATCCAGTCCCAGCAACGCCGCCATCGCGCCCACGCCCACAGGCACCGCCTCCTGCATCGCCTTGCCGCGAACGCGCAAGAGACGTGCGGTATCCGCCAGTTCCAGCGATCCGACCGCACAGAGCGCGGAATACTCGCCCAGGCTGTGCCCGGCCACGAAACTGGCAATGTCCAGCCCCAGCCCCTCGGACTCCAGCGCCCGAAGCGCCGCGATCGACGTCGCCATCAGTGCGGGCTGGGCGTTCTGCGTCATGGTCAGCGCGTCCTGATCGCCTTGCCAGATCAGTGTCGACAGCTTTTCGTCCAGGGCGTCATCCACCTCGTCAAACACGGCGCGCGCCGCCGGATAGGCCTCGGCCAGCGCCCGCCCCATGCCCACGGTCTGGGCGCCCTGCCCCGGAAACACAAAAGCGCGGCTCATCTTCTTCTCCCCATAACTCCCCTTTTGGCATAGCTTGGCCCGCGGCCTCGCGCAATCACGCAGCGCCTTGCATCCTGATGGCGACCCTGTATAAGGCCGCATCTTTGCAGCATTCCCATGAACCGGCGCAGCCTCTCGTGGACGGGCCGCTGCAAAGACCTGGCCCCGTCCTATGAAATGCGCCTTGAAAAGCTGGAGACCGCATGCCGCTTTACGAGCATGTCTTTATTGCGCGTCAGGACTTGTCCAACACGCAAGCCGAAGGCCTTATCGAACACTTCTCGACCGTCCTTTCGGACAACGGCGGCAAAGTCGTTGAAAACGAATACTGGGGCGTCAAGACGATGGCCTACAAGATCAACAAGAACCGCAAGGGCCACTACGCCTTTCTGAAATCGGATGCGCCTCCCGCAGCCGTTCAGGAAATGGAACGCCTGATGCGCCTGCACGATGACGTCATGCGCGTTCTGACCATCAAGGTCGACAAGCATGCCGAAGGCGTGTCGGTTCAGATGCAAAAGCGCGATGAGCGTGAACGTGGTGATCGTGACGGCCCGCGCGAGGGTGGCTTTGGTGGCGAACGCCGCGACCGCCCCGCCTTCGGTGACCGTCCGGACCGTGGCGACCGTGGCGACCGTCCGTCCTTCGGGGCTGATCGTCCGTCCTTTGGCGCACCGCGTCGTTGATCAGGTAGGCAAAGGATAACACCATGGCGAACAAACCGTTTTTCCGCCGCCGCAAGGTTTGCCCCTTCTCGGGCGACAATGCTCCGGCCATCGACTACAAGGACACGCGCCTTCTGCAGCGCTACGTGTCCGAGCGCGGCAAGATCGTGCCGTCGCGCATCACCGCCGTCTCGGCGAAAAAGCAGCGTGAACTTGCCGCCGCGATCAAGCGCGCGCGCTTTCTCGCCCTTCTCCCCTATGCCGTGAAATAAGGAGCACCATTATGCAAGTGATCCTTCTTCAGCGCGTGCCGAAACTCGGCCAGATGGGCGACGTCGTCAACGTCAAGGACGGCTACGGCCGCAACTACCTTCTGCCGCAGGGCAAGGCGTTGCGTGCCAATGATGGCAACATCAAATCCTTCGAGGCGAAAAAGGCCCAGCTTGAGGCCCAGAACCTCGAGACCAAGAAAGAGGCCGAGGCCGCCCATGCAAAGCTGGACGGCCAGACCTTCGTCGTGATCCGCTCGGCCTCCGATGCCGGCGCGCTTTACGGCTCGGTCACCACCCGCGACGCCTCCGATGCGGCCACCGAGGGCGGCTTTACCGTCAACAAGGCGCAGGTCGTGCTGGATCGCCCGATCAAGGAACTGGGCCTGCACACGATTTCCGTCGTGCTGCACCCCGAGGTGATCGCCAAGGTCCGCCTGAACGTCGCGCGCTCGGTCGAAGAAGCCGAACTGCAAGCTTCGGGCAAGTCGATCCAGGAACTGGCTGCCGCTGCCGAAGCCGAAGCCGATTTCGAGATCGCCAACCTGTTCGACGAAATGGGCGCTGCCAACGACATCGATCCGCGCGACGAGCGCTGACCGGCCCTTGCCGAAAAAAGAACTGCGTCCGGATAATCCGGGCGCAGTTCTTTCATTTTGCGACGTGGCTTACGCGCAGCCCGTCGAAAACATGACAGCTTGCCCGTAAATGCGCCCCTAAGCATGGGGCATGAACACGCAAAGCAATCTCTCCGGCATCCTTTGCCTTTGTGCCGGGATCGCGGTGTTTTCGGTCCAGGACCTGATCCTCAAACTGCTGTCGGATACCTATCCTCTGCATCAGGCGATGGTCCTGCGCAGCCTGACGGCGGTGCCGATCATGCTGGTCATCGTCTGGGTGTTCGATGGCACCCTGAAGACCCTGCTCAGCCCCAGCTGGCCCGCGATGCTGGGACGGGGCGTGCTGAACTTTCTGGCCTATACATCCTATTATCTGGCGCTTGCCGCATTGCCGATGGCGACGACGGTCGCGCTCTACTTCACCGCGCCGCTGATGATTACCGTGCTTTCGGTCGTGATCCTGCATGAACGGGTCGCGATGAACCGATGGCTCGCGGTGTTTGCGGGGTTCTGCGGTGTCATCTTGATGGTACGCCCCGGAGGCGATCTGTTCGACTGGGCCGCCCTCTTGCCGGTCTTTTGCGGCTTTGCCTATGCGTTGACGATGATCCTTGCGCGCATCTTGGGCGCGCGCGACAGCGCCGCCGCAATGGCCTTCTGGGGCAACATCGCATTTCTGGGCTGCGCCTTGGCGCTATCGGCCTATTACGGCACGGGCCGGCATGCCGACGAAGCACATCCAAGTATCGCTTTCCTCACGCGTGGCTGGACGACCCCCACGGCGTTCGATCTTATGCTGATGTGCCTCTGCGGTGTCATCGCAGCGATCGGCCTGACCTTGCTGACGCAAGCCTACCGGATAGGTGAATCCTCGGTCGTGGCCCCGTTCGAATTCACCTTTGCCTTCTGGGGGCTGCTCTGGGGGTGGTTGTTCTGGGCCCAGTTGCCGGACGGTCTTGGATGGCTTGGGATCGGCGTCATCGTCGCCGCAGGCATTTATGTCCTGCGCCAGCAAGAGCCTGCAACCGCGCCATGAAAAAGGCCGCACCAGATGGTGCGGCCCCGTTTCCTTGCAAAAAGCAAAGCGCCCTTACATTTCGTCCAGCGCTTCGATGAACTTCTGCAGTTCTTCCTTGGTGACGGTCTTTTCCGATACCTTGGCAAGTCCGACGATGTGATCGACGACCTTGTCTTCGAAAATCGGCGCGCGCAGTTGCTGCTGCATCTGCGGATTTTTCTGCACGAATTCGAAATACTGGCGTTCCTGCCCCGGATACTGGCGGGCTGAAGCCAGCACCGCTTGCGTCATCTCGGCGTCCGTGACCGTGACTTCGGCCTTGCGTCCGATCTCGGCCAGCAAAAGGCCCAGCCGCACCCGGCGTTCGGCTAGGGTCTTGTGCTCTTCGGTGGTTTCGACATTCCCGTGATTGTGGTCATGCACATCCGGGTTGTCCTCGTGCCACAGCTGATGCGCGATCTGCGCCGCCTCGGCGTCCACCAGGTTTGCCGGAAGATCGAATTTGACCATTGCGTCCAGCTGGTCCAGCAGCGACCGCTTCATCACCGCACGGGCGGCGCCGGAATACTCGGCCTCCAGCCGCTCCGAGATCTGCGCCTTGAGCGCCGCCAGATCCGCAGCCCCGAACTTGGTCGCCAGCTCGTCATTGATCTCGGCCGGTTTCGGTTCCTTGACCGCCTTGACGGTGCACGCAAAAACCGCGCCCTTGCCCGCCAGATGCTTGGCCCCGTAGGATTCCGGGAACGTCACGTTGACCGAAACCTCATCGCCTGCCTTGGCACCGACCAGTTGCGCCTCGAATCCCGGGATGAACGAGTTCGACCCCAGCACCAGCGGATAATCCTCGCCCGAGCCGCCTTCAAAGAAGTCGCCGTCGACCGATCCCTTGAAGTCGATCACGACCTGATCGCCATCCTTGGCCTTGGCGCCCTTCTTGCGG
>JANPKV010000307.1:0-19300 GCA_031426185.1 Rhodobacterales bacterium
AAGATCGGCGGCGCGCGCCCCTATTACGACACGGCGCTTGCGGTCAAGGCGGGCGCGGATGTCGTGGTGCTCGACGGCATGCAGGGCGGCACGGCGGCGACGCAGGACGTGTTCATCGAACATGTCGGCATGCCGATCCTGGCCTGCATTCCGCAGGCGGTGAAGGCTTTGCAGGACCTCGGGATGCACCGCAAGGTGCAACTGATCGTCTCGGGCGGGATCCGGTCGGGTGCGGATGTTGCGAAAGCCATGGCGCTGGGCGCGGACGCGGTCGCCATCGGCACCGCCGCGCTGATTGCACTTGGCGACAATGACCCCCGCTGGGAAGAAGAATACCAAAAGCTGGGCACCACCGCCGACGCCTATGACGACTGGCACGAAGGCCGCGACCCCGCTGGCATTACCACGCAGGACCCGGAGCTTTCCGCGCGCTTCGACCCGGTGCTGGGTGGCCGCCGCCTGAAGAACTACCTCAAGGTCATGACGCTTGAGGCGCAGACGATTGCCCGCGCCTGCGGCAAGAACCACCTGCACAATCTGGAACCCGAAGACCTGTGCGCCCTGACCATCGAGGCAGCGGCGATGGCGGGCGTGCCGATTGCAGGAACAAACTGGATACCCGGCCGCAACGGCGGGTTCTAAAAAAACAATAGGGACAGGGAGTTAGACCATGGCGATAGACCTGGCAATGTGGGCCAAGGAAAAGGGCGTCAAGTATTTCATGATCTCCTACACCGACCTTTTCGGTGGGCAGCGCGCGAAACTGGTACCGACGCAGGCGATCAATGACATGGCGGTGGACGGGGCCGGGTTCGCCGGGTTCGCGACCTGGCTTGACCTGACGCCAGCCCATCCCGACCTGATGGCGGTGCCAGACGCGTCGTCAGCCATCCAGCTGCCATGGAAAAAGGACGTGGCCTGGGTCGCCGCACGCGCGACGATGGAAGAAAAGCTGGTCGATCAGGCCCCCCGCAACGTGCTGGAGCGGCTGGTGGCCGAGGCTGCCGCGGACGGCCTGCGCGTCAAGACCGGGGTGGAGCCCGAATTCTTCATCCTGAACGCCGATGGCACGGGGCCCTCGGACATCTATGACACCGCCGAAAAGCCCTGCTACGACCAGCAGGCGGTGATGCGGCGCTATGACGTCATCAGCGAGATTTGCGACTACATGCTGGAACTGGGCTGGGAGGCCTACCAGAACGACCACGAGGACGCGATCGGCCAGTTCGAGATGAACTGGAAATACGATGACGTCCTCCAGACCGCCGACAAGCACAGCTTTTTCAAGTTCATGGTCAAGTCGGTCGCCGAAAAGCACGGCTTCCGCGCGACCTTCATGCCAAAGCCCTTCAAGGGGCTGACGGGATCGGGGTGCCATGCGCATATCTCGGTCTGGTCGCTGGACGGCAAGACCAACGCCTTTGCCGACAAGTCCAAGGAACTCGGGCTGTCGGATCAGGGCCGCCACTTTCTCGGCGGGATCATGAAGCACGCCTCGGCGCTGGCCGCGATCTGCAACCCGACGGTGAACAGCTACAAACGGATCAACGCGCCCCGCACCTCATCGGGGGCCACCTGGGCGCCGAACACGGTGACCTGGACCGGCAACAACCGCACCCACATGGTCCGCGTCCCGGGACCGGGGCGGTTCGAGCTGCGCCTGCCGGATGGGGCGGCGAACCCCTACCTGATGCAGGCGGTCATCCTGGCCGCCGGCCTTGACGGCGTCCGCACCAAGGCCGACCCCGGCAAGCGGCATGACATCGACATGTATCAGATGGGCCATACCGTGAAGAACGCGCCGAAGCTGCCCCTGAACCTGCTGGATGCGCTGCGCGAATATGACCGCGACAAGACCCTGAAAGCCATGATGGGCGAGGAGTTTTCGTCCGCCTATCTGAAGCTGAAACTGCAGGAGTGGAACAGCTACTGCAGCCATTTTTCGAAATGGGAAACCGAGACCACGCTGGACATCTGAGGTCGCACCTGCGCGCCCGACGTTTCATCTTTGCCCGAGGGCGTGCCCCCTCGGCGGATGGGGCTGGCCCATGATCCATCGGGCGGTGGGCGGCAAGACGCGCATTCAGCAGCCCGCCATCAGGCCGCGGCTTGTTTACTTGCAGGAAGAAGATTTGACACATGGTCAAATCTTCTTCTAGGTTTCGATCCAGCAAGGCGCGGGCAGCCTCGGCAAGAAAAGCAAGTAGCGGGGAATTTCAGATGAAGAAAAGAGTTGCGGTAATCGGGGCGGGGCCATCGGGCTTGGCCCAGCTGCGCGCTTTCCAGGCGGCGCAGGCCAAAGGTGCCGAGATTCCCGAGGTGGTTTGCTTTGAAAAGCAGTCGAACTGGGGCGGCCTGTGGAACTACACTTGGCGCACCGGCCTGGATGAACATGGCGAGCCGGTACATTGCAGCATGTACCGTTATCTGTGGTCGAACGGCCCCAAGGAGGGGCTGGAATTCGCGGACTATTCCTTCGAGGAACATTTCGGAAAGCAGATCGCAAGCTATCCGCCCCGCGCCGTGCTGTTCGACTATATCGAGGGTCGGGTGAAAAAGGCGGGCGTGCGCGACTGGATCCGCTTTTGCACCACGGTGCGAATGGTGAAATACAACGAAGCTGCAGGCAACTTCACGGTCACCGTCCACGACCTGAGGGCCGACCGGATGTACGAGGAAACGTTTGACAACGTGATCGTCGCCAGCGGCCATTTCTCGGTGCCGAACGTCCCCGAATACCCCGGTTTCGACAAGTTCAACGGCCGCGTCCTGCATGCCCATGATTTCCGCGACGCGCGCGAGTTTTCGGGCAAGGACCTGCTGCTGCTGGGGTCGAGCTATTCGGCCGAGGATATCGGCAGCCAGTGCTGGAAGTACGGCGCAAGATCGGTGACCGTGGCGTATCGCAACGCGCCGATGGGGTTCAACTGGCCGGACAACTGGAAGGAAGTCCCGGCGCTTGATCACATGGACGAGACGACCGCCTACTTCACGGACGGCACCTCAAAGAAGGTGGACGCGATCATTCTGTGTACCGGCTACAAGCACCATTTCCCGTTCCTGCCCGATGACCTGCGGCTCAAGACCAAGAACCGGCTGGCCGCAGCGGATCTGTATAAGGGCGTCGCATGGGTCCATAATCCCAAGCTTTTCTATGTCGGGATGCAGGACCAGTGGTTCACCTTCAACATGTTCGACGCGCAGGCCTGGTGGGTACGCGATGCGATCATGGGGCGGATCAGCATTCCGGCCGACAAGGCAGCCCTGCTGAAGGATGTCGAAGACAGGGTCGCACATGAGGATGCCGGTCAGGACGCGCATGACGCGATCCACTATCAGGGCGACTACGTGAAGGAACTGATCGCCGAGACGGACTATCCGTCCTTTGACGTGGACGGTGCCTGCGAGGCGTTCTTTGAATGGAAGGACCACAAGAAGGCCGACATCATGGCCTTCCGCAACAATGCCTACAGGTCGGTGATCACGGGGACGATGGCCCCGGTGCATCACACGCCGTGGAAGGACGCGCTGGAAGATTCGATGGAAAGCTATCTGAAGAACTGACCCATGGTCAGGATTCTCCAAGGGCTCCGCCTTGTGCGGAGCCCTACGTTTTTGCCCATTTGTTATGCAGGCCACCGCGGCGCGACTGGATTGGAGGGAGACGTTTTTGCCAGCGGTCAAGATACCCGCCCGCTGATGCCGCAGCGTCATGGTTAAATCCTGAGCCAAGCCACCCGAAGTGACAGGGGGCGTGGTCGCGGTGGGCATTTTCGCCAGCGGCTCTCCCGCACTGGCCAGCGAAGGCGCGTCGATGATCGCGCTTTATGGACAGGTCGTGGGCGCTTTGGTGATGGCGGTGCTTGGCTTTGTGCCGGGTTATCTGGTGTCGCCGGCGTTGAAGAAGATGGGCCTTCTGCGCGCCCCGCGCGAGGCAGAGATGATGGGTCTGGACCGGGCGACGATTCTGGTCATTGGGGCTGGGGTCAAAACCCGGGCCCTTCTGGTTCGCCACGCACAAAAAGAAACAAAGTTTCTCACCAATAAAAATTTATCTCGCCATCAACACGGCGTCGTGCTTAGTTTCGAGGTGCGGCAAACTGACCTTCACGCCTGGCTTAGGCCACAAAGAAAGATCTTAAAAAGCTAGCCCCGCGGCCAAGGCTGGAACGTCCAGCACGGGGAGAATCATAAAGCGTCAGGGCAGAAAGCCAGGGGCAATGTCCCCTGCAATCGCACCAGTCGCGTTCAAGGGGAGAAACGGAATGACGACGAATACTGGATCGGGCCAGATGGTCCGGGCACTGAGCTGGAAGGGGGCCTTCTGGGTCGCCGCCGGGGTGCCGCCGCTTGTGCTGTTCTCGATCGGCGGGATTGCCGGGACCACCGGGAAACTGGCTTTCGTGGTGTGGATGCTTTCGATGCTGATGGGCTTTCTGCAAAGCTTCACCTATGCGGAAATGGCCGGCATGTTCGGCAACAAGTCGGGCGGAACATCGGTTTACGGCGCAACGGCGTGGCTGCGTTATTCCAAGTTGATCGCGCCCTTGTCGGTGTGGTGCAACTGGTTCGCCTGGTCGCCCGTGCTGTCCCTGGGCTGCGCGATTGCGGCGGGGTACATCCTGAATGCCCTTTTTCCGATCCCGTTGGCCGACAGCCAGCCAGTGCTGGACTGGGTGACGGCGAACATCACCAGCTTCACCGCCACGACGCCGGCGGTGATGGATTACATGGCTGCCAACGCGGGAACGGCTGTGGGAGACGCGATAACCGCCGTTGCAAGTTCGGCGGCGGTTGATGCACTGACGCCGGCGTTCCGGGTCTATGAGGCCTTTGCATTCACCATCCCCGGCCTCGGCACGCTCCATTTCAACTCGACCTTCGTGATCGGGGTCATCCTGATGCTGATCATCCTTGCCATCCAGCATCGCGGTGTGGCGCAGACCGCATCGGCGCAGAAGTGGCTGGCCATCATCGTGCTGGTTCCGCTGCTGCTGGTCGGCCTGGTGCCGATCTTTACCGGGGCCATCGACTGGATGAACGTCACCAATCTGGTGCCGCCGACCGCCGCCTATTCCGGGGTCGACGGAGAATGGAATGTCGGGGGCTGGACGCTGTTTCTGGGCGGCATGTATATCGCCGCCTGGTCCACCTACGGGTTCGAAACCGCCGTCTGCTATACGCGGGAACTGAAGGACCCGCGCCGTGATACCTTCCGTGCCATCTTCTATTCCGGTCTGCTTTGCGCCGTGTTCTTCGTTCTCATCCCCTTCTCGTTCCAGGGCGTACTGGGGCAAGAGGGGATGCTGGCCGGCGGGATCGTCGACGGCACCGGCGTGGGCGAAGCACTTGGCAACATGATCGGGGGCGGGGCGGTCATCACGCAGATCTTCGTCATCCTGATGATCATGGCGTTGTTTCTGGCGATCATGACGGCAATGGCCGGGTCATCGCGCACGCTTTACCAAGGCTCACGCGATGGCTGGCTGCCGAAATACCTTGGCCATGTAAACAAGAACGGCGTGCCTGACCGGGCGATGTGGACAGACGTTGCCTTCAACGTCTTCCTCCTTGCGCTGGCGTCGGACATTACGGGGTATTTCTACGTCCTTGCCATCTCGAATGTCGGGTACATCCTGTTCAACTTCCTGAACCTGAACGCCGGCTGGATCCACCGTATCGACAGCGCCCATATGGACCGTCCGTGGAAGGCACCCACCTGGCTGATCGGGTTGAATACCGTTCTGGCCTTCGTCAACGCCCTGTTTCTTGGCGCTGGCGCCAAGGTCTGGGGATACGAGAATGCGCTTTGGTCCGGCCTGGTCTTTGCGGCGTTGATCATTCCGGTCTTCTGGTTTCGCCATTACCTGCAGGACGGCGGCAAGTTCCCCAAGGAAGCCTATGATGACCTGGGCCTGAAAGAAGGCGATCTGGGTGAGCGCAAGGCAGGCATGTTGCCATACTTGACGCTGATCCTTGGTGCCGGGGTTGTGCTTTGGGCGAACTGGTTCTTCGTGCTGCCAACCTGAAAAGGGCGCAAGTTACCCAGACGGGCCGCCACGGCGGCCCGTTTCATTTGGGCGAAAGTTTTCTGACGGGAAATTTTGTTGCATTCAATTATTGCTTTCTGGCGGGAATCGCCTGACACTTGGCGCAAAACAACAATCTTCAGGGAGCTTTCAGATGACCAATTCCTGGCGTTTCTCGACGCTGATCGACCGGCACCGCGCCCTTGGGTCCGACCTCGAAGACTGGAGCGGGATGGGAACCGCCTGGTCCTATGCAAAGGGCGACCCGGACGCCGAATACACCGCGATCCGCACCAAGGCCGGGTTGATGGACGTGTCGGGCCTGAAAAAAGTGCACATCACCGGCCCCGCCGCCAGCCATGTGGTTGAACGTGCCACCACGCGGAACATGGAAAAGCTGATGCCGGGTCGGTCGGTCTATGCGACCATGCTGAACGACCAGGGCAAGTTCGTCGACGATTGCGTCATCTACCGACTGGCGCCCAATGCATTCATGGTGGTGCATGGATCGGGTCAGGCGCATGAGCAGCTGACCATGGCGGCAACCGGGCGCGATGTGTCGATCCGGTTCGACGACAATCTGCACGACCTGTCGCTGCAAGGACCGCTGGCAGTCGACTATCTGGAAAAGCATGTCCCCGGGATTCGCCAGCTGCCCTACTTCAACCACATGCAGACGAGCCTCTTCGGCAAGCCGGCGATGATTTCGCGCACCGGTTATACCGGAGAGCGCGGGTATGAGCTGTTCGTGCGCGGCCAGGATGCCCCGATGATCTGGGACCGCATTCTGGACGAGGGAAAGGGCATGGGTATCATTCCCTGCCGCTTTACCACGTTGGACATGCTGCGGACCGAATCCTACCTGCTGTTCTTCCCCTTCGACAATTCCGAGATGTATCCGTTTGAGAACGAAGGCCCGGGCGACACGCTGTGGGAGCTTGGCCTCGATTTCACCGTCAGCCCCGGCAAGACGGGCTTTCGCGGTGCCGAGGAACATTACCGCCTGAAGGGCAAAGAGCGCTTCAAGATCTGGGGGCTGAAGCTGGAGGGCCGCAACGTCCCCGGCAATGGCGCGCCGGTGTTCCGGGGCGACACGCAGGTCGGCCTCGTGACGCAAGCCATGCGCTCGGACCTGAACCAGCACACCATCGCCATCGCCCGCCTGCCCGTGGACTGTGCCAACAACGGCAGCAGGCTGGAAGTGCGCTGCGGCACGCACGGCCCCATTGCGGCCACCACCCATGCGATGCCGTTCTACGACGTCGAGAAAAAGCGCCGGACCGCCAAGGATTGAACGTGCTGACTGAACGCGGGAGGCCGGCAGCGCCGTCGGCCCCCCCGCGACAAGATCGAAGCCAGCGGAAAGTACGATGACCCTGACACCAGTAACCCCCACCCTGCGCAGTCGGCCGGTCTACGCGCCGCTGGAGCCGCGCGCGGGGCGCCTGCACATGGTCATCGCCGATGGCGAAGGGGCCGATGCGGTGATCGACATGCTGGGCAGGGCCGCCGATCCCGGCAGCATGCTGGCCGCAGCCCACATCATGTATTGTCCCGGTCCGAACGGCACCGACCTGTCGGTGAAACTCGGCGCGCTGGGCGCCACGCAATTCTTTCGGGCACCCACGATCCCCGCACTGCTGCCGCGCCTGACGCGGGTGCTTTCGGATGCGCATATGGGGATGCAGTTCTACCTTGCAGGGACCGAAGGTCTGATCGGCCAGGCCGAACGCGAAATCATGCAGACGGGATTTCCTGGCGCCGCAATCCAGAAGGAACACCGCGGATCGACAGTGCGGCGGATGCAATGCGTGCACTGCAAGGGCATCACCGAAAACGTCGCGACCGATCCCTTCAAATGCAGCCACTGTGGCCTGAACCTGTTTGTCCGTGACCATTACTCGCGCCGGATGGCCGCTTTTCAGGCAGTATGCGTCGACGCCGAAGACCCGGGCCTCGTCCCGCAAGCGGTGGTGAGGTTCAAATGAGCGGCGGCGCCAAGCTGCAGGTTCGGGTGTCCGAGGTGGTCACCGTCAACGACCTGATCAATCGGTTCCGATTTGTCAGCCGCGACGGATCGGCCTTGCCCGCGTTTTCCGGCGGGTCGCACATCGTGGTGGAGATGGACGATCACGGAACGCGCCGCCTGAACCCGTATTCGCTGATGTCGGACCCCGAAGATACCTCGGGCTATGCCATCAGCGTGCGGCGTGACGACGTGGGGAGGGGCGGGTCGCTCTACATGCACCGTCATGTGACCCCGGGGATGGAGATGACCGTGTCCTACCCGGTCAATCTGTTCCCGCTGGACAATCGCGCGAAGAAACATCTGATGTTCGCCGGTGGCATCGGCATCACGCCGTTTCTGGCCCAGATCGCCCAGCTGTCGCATTTCGGCGGCAAGTTCGAACTGCACTATGCCGCCCGCAACCGCGCATTGGGCGCTTACATGGATCGGCTGACGACGGCGCATCCGGCTATGGTTCATTGTTACTTCGACGACGAAAAGCAGACGATCGATCTGGCCCGCATCCTGTCGATGCAGCCCATCGGCACGCATCTTTACGTCTGCGGGCCCAAGGGGATGATCAACTGGGTGCTGGCCACTGCCGAGGGCATGGGTTGGCCCAAGCTGGCCTTGCACCACGAGGAGTTTTTGGCGCCCGGCACCGGTCTGCCCTTCACCGTGCAACTGGCTGCGTCGAACAAGACGATCACCGTCGGCACCACCCAGTCGTTGCTCGAGGCGATGGAGGCGGCGGGTGTCGATGCGCCCTATATGTGTCGCGGCGGCGCCTGCGGACAATGTGAAACCGCTGTGGTGACATGCGAGGGCGCTCTTTTGCACCGCGACCATTGGCTGACCCCCGAAGAGCGTGCCGCCGGGCAAAAGATCATGCCGTGTGTGTCGCGCTTTGAAGGCACGTCCCTGACCATCGACCGATAGGAAAAGATCATGAGCCTCGATTTCAAACCGGGCGCGTTCAACGACTTCTTCCGCGAGGAGACGTTCCGCGAAGACTTCACCTATCGCAACTCGCCGCAGAACATCCGGCGGTTTCCGTTTCCGTTCGACCGGGACGATTACATGTATTCGGTCAACATGGAGCCGCATGTGCCGGGGCGCAAAGGCACCGCATTCGAGCATATCCTCGATGTCGACGAACATTACGTCTCTGAAATGATCGACCGCGCCAAGGTGCTGGCGGATGATCCGCTGCGGTGCCAGTCATTGCCGCACATGACGCTGGCCGGATGGGACCTGCTGGAGTTGATCATGGAGGCAAAGGCGCGGGATTACCCCCACTGGTTTTCGCTGACCAGGGACGGCAACCGCTGGCATTGGGTGAACCGGCCGCTTGGGATCGAACACAGCTTCACGTTCCTGGACGACTCGACGCTGCCTTACGGCCCGTTCGAATACATCACCCGGCAGACCCAAGGCGATTTCAGCCTGCAGGACGAACGCGACGGCACGCTCTGGATGGATGCGGGGATGATCACCAGCCAGGCCGACTGGTCGCTGGATTTTGACGTCGGCATGAACTTTCACGAATGGCACGCGCCGGTGCCGCTGGCGCACGAAAAGGGTGTTTTCGACCGAGCGCTGAAGTTCCTTCTAAAGCTGCAGCACGGATCACCCGTGCGGCGGTTCAACTGGACGATGACGGTGAACCCGCTTTTGGACACGGCGCCTGAAACCTATCCGAAATGGGGGCCGACCAAGGCGACCATCACGCCCGACAACCTGGGCCACAAACAGCATCTTCGGGTGGAATTGCAGTCGCTGTACCGTCTGCCCCGGTCGAATGCGATCGCCTTCGACATCCGGTGCTATCTGGCGTCATTCGACGAGATCGTCACCGTGCCGAAATGGGCGCGGCGGCTTCACCGCGTCATCCGCGATCTGCCCGAGGAACTCGCCACCTACAAAGGCTTTATCCGCAATCGCCCCGCCATGGTCGACTGGCTGTCGGCATATGACGACGGCGCGCCCACGTCCCCCGGGTGGTGGCCAGATGCGTGATCGGAACCTCTGATGGCCAGCGGCGGCCCCCTTCGGCTTGGGTTCCTGCTCTTCCCCGGCTTTCCGATGGCCTGCCTTACCTCGGCCATCGAACCCTTGCGCGCGGCGAACGAGATCACTGGCCGGCGTGAGTTCGACTGGAAGCTGGTCGCCGAGGCGGCGATGCCGGTGCGGTCCTCGGCCGAGATCGGGTTTGAACCGGACGCGCGCCTGCAGGAGGTCGAGGGACTTGACCACCTTTACCTGATCTCGCCGCCGACGGCCCCGTTTGCCGAACCCCGTCGCAGCCCCGCGCGTCTGCGCTGGCTTGACCGGACCGGGCTGACCCTTGGTGCATTTTCGGGCGGGATCTTCCCGCTTGCGCGCGCGGGCTTGATGGAGGGGCGGCCCTGTTCGGTGCATTGGTGCTATGAAGCTGCCTTCAAGGCCGATTTTCCCGGCATCGAGGCGCGCGAGGCCGCGATCCTTCGCGACGGACGGCGGATCACAGCAAGCGGGGCGGGGGCGGTGTTCGATCTGATGCTGCGGCTGATCGAGGACCGGCTGGGCCGCGACTGCATGACCGAGGTCGCCTGCTGGTTTCAGCATCCATTCGTGCGCGACGCCGATGCCAGCCAGAAGGTGCCGGTCGCGCGATCGGGTGGCACGACCGATCTGCTGCCGGTGGCGATCCGCGATGCGATCAAGCTGTTCGAGACGCATGTCGAAGACCCGCTGCGCATCCCCGATGTGGCGCAGGCGGTGGGCCTGTCGGGTCGGCATTTCGAACGCATGTTCAAACGCGAGACCGGGCAAAGCCCCTTGCGATACTACCACCACATGCGCCTGATGAAGGCGCGGCAGCGGGTGCTTTATTCCAACGACTCCTTGCGCGAAATCGCGGCATCGGTCGGGTACATGACCTCAAGCCCGATGGTCCGGCACTATACCGATTTCTTCGGAGTCAGTCCGCGCGACGAACGGCGGCTGACACTGTCGATGCGTGGCGCTGCCCCTTCCCGGGTAGAGGCCGCAGAGTAGCCTAGGCGCCCTGCAGCCCCAGCACGGCGATCCCGGAAAACACGGCGGCGATGCCCAGCCACTGCACCGGGCGCACCCGTTCGTTCAGGAACCACGCGGCCAGCAACACCGTCAGCACCCCGAACAGCGACGACGCGACCGACGCGTATTCCGCCCGTGGCAAGCCGCCTGCTGCGGTGACAAGTCCAAGTGCTGCGGCATCAAAGACCCCCATGACGGCCAGCATGGGCAGGTTGCCGCGCTGTGCGACAAGCCCGCCCCGATGCCAAAGCAGCAAGGTCACCACAACGACCAGCGCGACCAGCCGCGCGGTCAGCACGACCGGCAGTTCAGCCCCCAGCCGCGCCGCTTCCTGCCCCAGCGCGAAGGTCAGGGCGAACCCCACGGCAGACAGCGCGGCCCATGCCAGCGCCGTTGCGGCAGGGGCGGCGTAACCCTCGGCGGAATCGCTGCCAGACGACAGCGCGACGATCGCAATGCCTGCGCAGATCGCCAGCACCGACAGCCATTCGAACCCGGTCACGGGCTGGCCCTGCAGCATCGCAAAGCCCAGCGACAGCATCGGGTAGGCCCCCACCACGGGCGCGACCAGCCGCACCGGGGCAATACTGAAGGCCTTGTAAAGGCTTCCCATTCCCACAACGATGGCAAGTCCCGAAAGGGCGGCGAATCCCCAGGCGGGGCCGGTCATCGCCCCCCAGTCGCCAACCGCCAGCGCCAGCGGGACCAGAACCACACAGCCTGCGCCCAGCACCAGCGCAAGGATGGGTAAAAGCGCCGCTCCCTGGCTGACCTTGCGCGCCAGAAGGTCATGCACAGCCCAAGTCAGGGCAGCCGTCAGCCCAAAGCCCAAGGCCAGCATTATCGTCCCTTTCTCGCCGCGCGGGCTTGTGTCACGTTGAAGATGGCGCTTTTCTTATGGATGAACAAGTTTTATCCTTATTAAAACTGGCTTCTCTGCCTGAACGGGGAAAACCATGCTCGACACAGTCTATCCGATGGTCAATGCCGGCCCACCCCGACCCAGTCGGATTGTGGTGCCGCAGGCATTTTCCCGCCATCTCGGGCAGGAACGCCATGTCGTTCCGGGCGGGGGCGCGGTGCTGTTGCAGCTGATGGCCGGGGATCGGCTGGTGGTGATCAACGACGAGGGCGGGCAACCTTGCGAGGTTGTCGCGGCCGCACGGAACGGCACGATCGACGCGGCGATCCTGGGGCAGGCTGCCACCTCCACCGTCGAGGGGCTCAAGGCAATGCTGGCGCGGGGGGATGCCAGCCTGGCGCGGCTGCGGCGGGGTCTGGAGCAGCGCTGGATCGATCTGGGCAAGGCCGGAGGGCTGCGCCTTTTCGGGCAAGACACTCTGGCCGGGACGCGCGCGGAACTGGTGGCGCTGGACGCCGGCTGGCTGGTGGTGGCGGCCCCCGGCCTGCCGATGGCCCCCGATGCCCAAGATACCGCGACGCCCCTGACGCTGCAGATCCAGCGCGCCACGCCGCGAATGGTGGGCAATTACGATCTTCCCGATCCGCTGGCCGATCCGGTGCTTGACCTGCGGGTGAAATCGGCGACGGCGGAAAGCTATTTCGTCAAGGCCGGCGACTACATCCAGATCCTCGACGTCGACGGCCGCCAATGCACCGACTTTCAGTGCTTTGACGCGCGCAAGCTGGACCGGGGCATCCAGCATGCGCTGGACGTGACCACCAGCCGGACATTGATGGGCCACGCCTATTCGATGCCGGGATTACACTCGAAATACTACGATCAGGACTGGGTGCCGCTGGTCGAAGTGGTGCAGGATACCGTCGGTCGGCACGATGCCTTCGCGATGGCCTGCGCGTCGAAGTATTACGACGACATCGGCTATCCTGGCCACATCAACTGTTCGGACAATTTCAATCTGGCGCTGGCCAAGCACGGCGTCGAGGCGCGCCCGGGCTGGATGGCGGTGAACCTCTTTTTCAACACCAGCATCGACGCACACGGGGTGCTGATTTCCGACGAACCGTGGTCGCGCCCCGGTGACTACGTCTTGTTCCGTGCATTGACCGACCTTGTCTGCGTCAGCTCGGCCTGCCCGGATGACACCTCGCCCTCGAACGGCTGGTATCTTTCGGATATCCATGTGCGCACCTATCCGGGCGCGGAAACGTTCAGCCGCTCCGTCGCTTACCGCCCCACACCCGCTTCGGAGCCGATGATGACCAAGCAAACCGCCTTTCACGACCGCATCTCGGCCAAGACCCGCCATCATGTCGAATACAAGGGGTACTGGCTGCCGCAGGTCTATTCGCAGAACGGCGCGCTGGAGGAATACTGGGCCTGTCGTCAGGCGGCGGTGGTGCTGGACCTGTCGCCCCTGCGCAAGTTCGAAGTGACCGGCCCGGACGCCGAGGCCCTGATGCAATGGGTGCTGACGCGCGACATGAAAAAGCTGAGCCAGGGTCAGGTGGTGTATTCGGCCATGTGTTACGACCACGGCGGGATGATTGACGACGGCACCGTCTTTCGTCTGGGGCGCGACCAGTTCCGCTGGATCGGCGGCGATGATTACGGCGGAATCTGGATCCGGGAACAGGCGGAAAAGCTGGGCCTGAACGCCATGGTGCGATCGTCGACTGACCAGTTGCACAACCTTGCGGTGCAGGGGCCAAACAGCCGCGAGATCATCAAGCGGATGATCTGGACCGCGCCGCATCAGCCGACAATTGACGAACTCGGTTGGTTCCGCTTTGCCCCTGGCCGGATTGGCGGACCCTCGGGCGCGCCGGTGGTGGTGTCGCGCACCGGCTATACGGGTGAGCTTGGGTTCGAGATCTTTTGCCACCCCAAGGATGCGACAGCGGTCTATGACGCCGTCTGGGCGCATGGTGCGGATCTGGGGCTGAAACCGATGGGACTTGCCGCGCTGGACATGGTGCGGATCGAGGCCGGGCTGATTTTCGCGGGCTATGATTTCAGCGACCAGACCGATCCCTTCGAGGCCGGGATAGGTTTTACCGTGCCCTTGAAGTCCAAGACCGACGATTTCATCGGGCGCGAGGCGCTGATCCGGCGCAAGGACCATCCTTCGCGAAAGTTTGTCGGGTTGGACATCGACGCGAATGTCGACGTCGGCCACGGCGACTGTGTGCACATCGGGCGCGCGCAGGTGGGGGAAGTGACCTCGTCCGTGCGGTCGCCCATCTTGGGCAAGAACATCGCCCTGGCCCGGATCGACGTCGCGCATGCCGACATCGGCACCTTGGTCGAGGTCGGCAAGCTGGATGGCCAGCAAAAGCGGCTGCCGGCCGTGATCGTTCCCCTGTCGCATTACGACCCCAAGAAGACCCGCCCGCAAGGCTGACACGCCATGGACCCCATGATCGCGAAGATCGGAGGCGAGGAAACGGTCCACCAACTGGTGGAGCATTTCTACGACCTGATCGAGACACTGCCCCAAGGGCGCGCCATCATGGAGATGCACCTTAAGGGGCACGGTCTGGCGCATGTCCGCCCGGCGCAGTTCGAGTTTCTCTGCGGTTTCTTCGGGGGGCGGCGGTATTATCAGGAACGCCACGGGCATATGAACCTGCGTGAAATCCACGCCCATGTGGACATTCGCGGCGACGATGCCGAGGATTGGCTGGCGGTGATGGACCGCGCCCTGAGCGATACCGAAGTCCCCGACCCGGAGCGCGCGCAGATCATGCGCACCTTTCGGCGCGCGGCGCTGTCCCTGGTCAACGCCTAGCCGGGGCGAGAAAACGCTCTACTTGCCGCCGCCGGCCGTCTCTGACCCGCCACGGGTCAGGTAATACGCAGCCAGGATCGGCAGGAACGTCGCTGCGAACACGATGATCGCGACCACATTCGTCACCGGGCGCTGCCGCGGTCGGACCAGTTCGTTCAGCATCCAGATCGGCAACGTGGATTGCTGCCCTGCGGTGAAGGTCGTGACGATGACCTCATCGAACGACAGCGCAAAGGCCAGCATTCCCCCCGCCAGCAATGCCGATCCAAGGTTCGGCAACAGAACATGGCGAAAGGTCTGAAAACTGTTCGCGCCAAGGTCCGCCGACGCCTCCAGAATCCCTCCCGACAACCGACGGAACCGGGCGACTGCGTTGTTGTAGACAATGACGATGCAAAAGGTCGCATGTCCCAGAATGATGGTCCAGGTACTGAAAGGGATGTCCATGACACCAAAGGCCGACCGCAGCGACATGCCGGTGATGACGCCTGGCAGGGCGATCGGCAACAGGATCAAGAGGCTGATCTGATCGCGTCCAAAGAACTTTGCCCGCGCCATGGATGCCGCAACCAGCGTGCCCAGAACCAGCGCCAGTGCGGTTGAAATGGCCGCGACCCGCAGCGACAGATACAAGGGCGGCCAGATATCCTCGCGATTCCACGCAACACCGAACCATTCAAGTGTCAGGCCGGGCGGCGGAAACTGATAAGTGCGTTCTTCGGTGGTGAAGGCGTACAGAAAGATCAGCAGGATCGGCAGATGCAGGAACAACAGCCCCGCAAACGCCGCGATCTTCAATCCCCAGGATGCCCGCTCAGAGAGCATCGAACGCCCCCGCGCGTTTGGCCAGTGTCAGGTAGATCACCATGATCAGGATTGGCACCACGGCAAATGCGGCCGCCAAAGGCGTGTTCCCGGCGGTGCCTTGCAGCTGATACACGGTCAGTCCGATGAACCGCGCGGAATTGCCGACGATCTGCGGGATGATGTAATCGCCCAATGTCAGCGAAAAGGTAAAGATCGATCCCGCGATGACCCCTGGCAATGCCAGCGGCAGGATCACGGTGCGGAAGGTTTGACCCCGCGTCGCGCCCAGATCAGCCGACGCCTCGAGCATCGAATTTGGCACCCGCTCAAGCGCCGCCTGCATCGGCAGGATCATGTAGGGCAGCCAGACATAGACAAACACGATGAACGTCCCGAGAAAGCTGGTGGACAGCGAATTGCCCCCGATGCCGGGGATCGACAGCAACCCGTTGACGACAAAGCTTGTCCCCGTGGCATCGGTTGCCCAGGTCACGATGCCCTCTTTGGCGAGGATCAGTTTCCACGCATAGACCTTGACCAGATAGCTGGACCACAGGGGCAGCATCACACCCAGATAGAATGCGGCCTTCCAGCGGCCCTTGGCATAGCGGGCAGCGTAGTAGGCAATCGGAAAGGCCAGCACGGCACAGGCAAGCGTCACCGCAGCAGACATCAGCACCGTGCGAAGAATGATATCGAGGTTCTGCGCGCGAAAAAGCTCGGCATAGGTCTTGAGCGTGAACTCTTCTTTCACCACGCCGGAGAACTCGTCGATGGAATAAAAGGACTGCACCAGCAGCGCGGCCAGAGACCCAAGATAGACCAGCCCCAGCCAGATCAGCGGCGGGCTGATCAGCAAGATCAGCAAAAGGTTCGGCCGACGCCAGAAAAGTCCGGTCAGACGGTCGGCAAGCCCGCGTTCCGCGACAACGGCCGTCGTCAAGCCTCGCCCTCCATCACGTGCAGGGATGCAGGCTCAAACGCGAGCCCGACGGTGTCACCTTGCACAGGCACTGGCTGGCCTGCGGGCAATAGCAGGGCGATCTCGGTGCCGAATGCCGCGATTGTGGTGCGCGTACCGGCGCCGAGGAACCGGGTGCTGGTGACGGGTCCGGATAGGACGGCCCCGTCGGGCGATGCAAGGCGAAGCGTTTCCGGGCGCAGGGACGACCACGCCGCAGGTCCCCCCAGCGCCCGGGTGATTTCTGGTGGCAGCACGTTCGATGATCCGACAAAATCCGCGACAAACCGGGTGCGGGGCCGCGCATAGACATCGGCGGGCGTGCCGATCTGGGCGATTTTCCCCTCGTTGAAGACGGCAAGGCTGTCGGCCATCGACAGCGCCTCGCCCTGATCATGGGTCACAAAGACAAACGTGATGCCCAGGCGCTGCTGCAGGGTCTTGAGCTCATCCTGCATCGCCTCGCGCAGTTTCAGGTCAAGCGCACCCAGCGGCTCATCCAGCAGCAGCACTTTTGGCTCGTTGATCAAGGCGCGTGCCAGGGCCACCCGCTGCCGCTGCCCGCCTGACAACTGGCCGGGCTTGCGGTCGCCGTAGCCGTCCAGATGCACCAGCGCCAGCAGCTCTTCGGCCTTGGCGTATCGCTGGGCGCGGCCGACGCCCTTGACCATCAACCCGTAGGCGACGTTGTCGCGCACGTTCATGTGTGGAAACAGCGCATAGTCCTGAAAGACCGTATTCACGTTACGCAGGTGCGGAGGTGTGTCGGAGACATCCTCGCCAAAGATGCGGATGGTGCCGCCGGTAGGTTTTTCAAATCCCGAGATCAGCCGCAGGCAGGTCGTCTTGCCTGAGCCCGATGGCCCCAGCATGGCAAAGAACGACCCTTCCGTGATCGCAAGATCGACGCCGTCGACGGCACGAACATTGCCGAAGTGGCGTGAGACGGATCGGAACTCGACGGCAGAGATCATGGGGCATCCGATAGGTGGGGTCGTGCCCCACCGATACGTGAAAGGTGGGGCACCCCCACCCTGCAAGGAGAAATGCCCCCGTCCTGGCGTTGGACGGGGGCGACTGCGATCACCGTCCGCCGATCACGCCGATATAGTCGCTGACCCAGCGGTAATAGGGCACGCACTTGCCTTCGCCCTGGGAACAGTTCGACACCGGAGTGGTCCAGAACCGGATCTTTTCGAAATCATCGAGGCCGTTCTTGGTACAACCTTCGGCATTCTGCATCCCGCGTCCGTCGGTGCAGGCTGCCGGAACCGAAGGGTTCGCTCCGAACCATACGGACAGGTCCGATTGCAGGTTCGAGGCCAGCGAGTGCTCCATCCACATATAGGCGCAGTTCGGGTTGGCGGCATCGACATGCATCATCGTCGTGTCGGCCCAACCTGTGGCACCTTCCTGCGGGATGGTCGAGGCAACCGGCACCTTGTCGGCCTGCAGCAGGTTGACCTGGAAGGGCCATGTGCCGGACGCCGCCATACCTTCGTTCTTGAAGTCATCCATCTGGATGAAGGCGTCATGCCAATAGCGCGCCGTCAGCGTACGCTGCACCCTCAACAGATCCAGCGCCGCCTTGTACTGATCCTCGTTCAATTCGTAGGGTGAGGTGATGCCAAGCTCGGGTTTGTGGAACATCAGGTACTGCGCGGCATCGGCAATATGGATCGGGCCGTCATAGGCCTGGACGCGCCCCTTGTTCGTGGCACCATCCGGCAGGTTCATTTCCTCGAACACCACGTTCCACGAGGTGGGCGGCGCATCCTTGAAGACCTCGGTGTTGTAAATCAGCACGTTCGGGCCCCACATATAGGGCACGCCGAAATGCACGCCGTCGACCGTATGCCACGGCGCCGACTTCAGGCGGTCATCCACGGTGGACCACGAGGGGATCAGGTCGATGTTGATGGGCTGAACGCGGTCACCGGCAACCAGGCGCAACGAGGCATCGCCCGACGCGGTGACAAGGTCGAACCCGCCTTCGTTCATCAGGGCGACCATCTCGTCCGAGGTGTTGGCGGTCTTCACATTCACCTTGCAGCCTGACGCCGCCTCGAACTTGGTGACCCAGTCGAACGCCTTGTCGGTCTCGCCACGCTCGATATAACCGGGCCAGGCGACGATATTGACCTGACCTTCAGCCGCGCCGACGGCCGTTACCTGCGCCAGCACCGGGCTCAGCCCCGTCAGCAGCGACAACGTGGTCGCCCCCATCAGTTTCAGTGTCTTCATCTGATTATCTCCCTGCAGAAGTGATCCGGCCAAAAAGGCCAGGATGTGCCGGTATTCCGGTCATGCACCAAAGCCTAAGCAAGCGAACAAAAATCGCAACTGGAAATCGCGAGTCGAACGCAAGGGGGTCTTTCACATTACTGGTGAAAACCGCCGATCGGGCTGCCCAATTCTGGCGGAATTTCGTCACACGCGCCGCGACGCAGCAAAATTCGCCCACATTCGGCTGGAACAGTGCCATGGTTCCGCCACCAAGCGTCATCAATACTGTCTTTCGAGGATGCTGCCACCTTGGGGAGACTGCCATGAGGAAAACCGCTTTAGCGGTGATCGTCGGACTTTGTCTAACTGCCGCCACAACGACGACTGCCATCGCAGGATGTGGCGCGATGAAGGAAGCAAGCTCGCTTGAAGCGGGCATGCTGGAATGGATCAATCAGCAGCGCGCCGAGCGCGGCCTGAAGCCCTACAAACGGTC
>JANPKV010000308.1:0-2617 GCA_031426185.1 Rhodobacterales bacterium
CGGATCGCTTCGTCACGGCCTCTGTTCCGCTTCGATCTCCGTTCGGTGTGGGAATATATGGCCCCTGAATCGTGGCGGCAGTTGGGAACACGCATGGTTTTTTCGGGCAATTTTGCCGCATCGCGTGAAACTGCTTAACGCGTTGGAATGGTGACGGAAAATTTCTTAACGGCTGGTTAACAACGGCCCGCAGATCGTGCTTTTTGGGTCGATTCTGGCAAAAATGCCATGATTCATGTCCATTCTTCTGGGCATAGGCCAACAAGTCTGCAACTCTCATCTTAACAAAAAGAACAAGAGCAGGCAGGCACGTCCCATGCGGACATTTTACAGCGTGATTTTCGCGGCATGTCTTGCCTTGCCATCTTCTTTGGCGGCCGCAGACGATTTTACCTTCAAGACCATCAAGCCGCCGGCGACGCCGGGCAAAAGGATCACCGTTCAGATCGACCCGGTCGAACAGGCGCAGCGACTGGCCAAGGCCGCTGAAAGTCCGTGGCGCCCCCTGCCGCCAAGCGAGGTCGTCGCGGCGAAACCTGCCGAAATCGCCAAACCCACCGGCGACACGGCAAAGGTTGCGGGACCGGCACGCTATGCCTGGTTCTGGGAGGCGGTTCCGTCGAATCTGGGTGCCGCCCCGGACAGTTTCGACATTGCCGTGGCAGCCCTGACGAACGGGCCCGAAGGAAAGATGGTCGATGCCCCCCGCCTGCAGACCCTGCAGACCCTGGCTGAAACGCATGGCACCGACATCCTGAAGGCCACGATCGGCACCGACGTGTCACCCGCGCTGGTGCTGGCGGTGATCGGCATCGAAAGTGCGGGACGGATCGACGCGGTCAGCTCGGCCGGCGCGGTGGGCTTGATGCAGTTGATCCCCGCGACCGCCGCACGCTTCGGCGTGACCGACAGCACCGATGCCGGCCAGAACATCAAGGGAGGCGTCGCCTATCTTGACTGGCTGATGAAGGAATTTGACCGCGACCCCCTGATGGTTCTGGCGGCCTACAATGCGGGGGAGGGGGCGGTACGGGCCAATGCCGGCATCCCGCCTTTTGCCGAAACGCGCGACTACGTGCCCAAAGTGCTGGCGGCATGGCGTGTCGCCCAAAGCCTGTGCGTCAGCCCGCCAGAGTTCGTCACCGATCCTTGCGCCTTTCGGGCTACTGCCGCGGGGGGGTGATGCGACACCCACCCATCTCCGCGCGCTAAAGCGAAAACACGTCCGCCCATTCGGGGTGCTTCTTGCGCGTGGCGTTCACGAAGGGACAAAGCGGCATCACCTTGACCCCTTCGGCGCGCGCGTCGGCGACCAGCCGCTCCACCATCGCCAGCCCCGCACCGGTGCCCCGAAAGGCATCCGGCACACCGGTATGGTCAGCGATGATCAAGGTCGGCGATACGACCGAATAGGTCAGTTCCGCCTCGGCCCCGTCACGGCGGATGACATAGCGACCCTTGGCTCCGTCCTCACGCAGTTCGCGCAGGACGACATGGTCAGACAAGTGTGGCCTCGGTCGAGGCACGAAGCTCTGCCTCGGTCACGCCATCGGCCAGTTGCACAAGCCTCAGTCCTCCCGGCACGACATCCAGCACGCCCAGATTGGTGATGATCCGGTTGACCACACCTTGCCCGGTCAGCGGCAGGGTACAGCGTTTCAGCACCTTGGACTCACCGGTCTTGGAGGTATGGTCCATGACGACCACCACACGCCCCACGCCCGCGACCAGATCCATCGCCCCGCCCATGCCCTTGACCAGCTTGCCCGGGATCATCCAGTTCGCCAGATCGCCATTCTCCGCGACTTCCATGGCGCCCAGGATCGCCATGGCGATCTTGCCGCCCCGGATCATCGCAAAAGACTGCGCGGAATCAAAATAGGCCGTCTGCGGCAGTTCGGTGATCGTCTGCTTGCCGGCGTTGATCAGGTCCGGGTCTTCCTCGCCCTCGAACGGAAAGGGGCCCATGCCTAGCATGCCGTTTTCGGACTGCAGCGTGACCGAGACACCTGCGGGAATGTAGTTCGACACGAGCGTCGGGATGCCGATCCCCAGGTTCACATAGGTCCCGTCCTGCAGTTCCTGCGCCGCTCGCGCGGCCATCTGGTTACGGTCCCACATCTAGATGGCCTCCTTCTTGCGCACGGTGCGGTTTTCTATGCGCTTTTCATGTGTTCCCTGGATTAGACGATGCACATAGATGCCGGGCAGGTGAATCTTGTCGGGGTCAAGCGATCCCAGGGGCACGATTTCTTCCACCTCGGCCACGCAGACGCGCCCGGAGGTTGCCGCAGGCGGGTTGAAGTTGCGCGCCGTCTTGCGGAACATCAGGTTCCCCGAAGGATCGCCTTTCCAAGCCTTGACGATGGACAGGTCGGCGACAATACCGCGCTCCAGGATATAGGTCTTGCCGTCGAAGTCCTTGTGTTCCTTGCCCTCGGCAATCACCGTGCCGACCCCGGTGCGGGTGTAAAAACCGGGGATGCCGGCCCCGCCCGCACGCAGTCGTTCGGCAAGGGTGCCTTGCGGGTTGAACTCCAGCTCCAGCTCCCCCGACAGGTATTGGCGCATGAATTCGGCATTTTCACCGACATAGGACGAGATCATCTTCTTGACC
>JANPKV010000309.1:0-2235 GCA_031426185.1 Rhodobacterales bacterium
GAACGTTAGACCCCGCGCCTTCGCCCGGCCGGTTGAGATTGCATCTTTGGGGTGCTAGCCTCGGGTCAGGTACGCGGCGCGAAGCCCCCTGTTCGCGCGTTCCATGGAGGACGATGTCCTGTCTCATTCTGACCCTGCGACCGGATTGCCGGTCGGACCGCGGGTGCCGCGCATGAGCGGCCCGGACGGCTTTACATCCGAACAAGTTCTGGACTGCGTTCTGGCATCGCTGGACGACGACAAGGCAGAGCAGGTGGTGAAGATCGACCTTCGCGGCCGGTCGGATGTCGCCGATTACATGGTGATCTGCTCGGGCCGGTCCTCGCGTCAGGTCGCGTCGATTTCTGAAAAGCTGGTCGACCGGCTGAAGCAGGAATTCCAGATCATTGCCAAGATGGAAGGCAAGGAAACCGGCGACTGGGTGCTGATCGATGCATCCGACGTCATCATCCATGTGTTCCGCCCCGAAGTGCGCGATTTCTATCAGCTGGAAAAGATGTGGCTTCAGTCGGACGGACTGGACCGCGCCGCCCAAGCCTGATGCGCGTACATGTCTGCGCGATAGGCCGGATCAGGTCTGGCGAACCCGAACGCGCGCTGATCGACGATTATGTCGGGCGATTCAACCGGACGGGCAGGCCCTTGGGTCTGGGTCCGCTGACCGAAACCGAGATTGACGATCGCAAGGGCGGAGGCATGGCGGCCGAGGCTGACCTGTTGTCGCGGGCAGTGCCTGCCGGTGCATTGCTGGTCGTGCTGGACGAGCGCGGCGCCACGATGAGCAGCCCCGATTTCGCCACTTACCTCGCGCGGTGGAGAGACGCCGGGCGGCAGGATCTGGCCCTGCTGATCGGTGGGGCCGACGGCATTGCGCCCCACTTGCGCGACCGCGCGGATGCGGCGATCTCGTTCGGGCGCATGGTCTGGCCGCACCGCCTGGTGCGCGTCATGCTGGCCGAACAGCTTTACCGCGCGGCGACGATTCTGGGGGGCGGACCCTACCACCGGGTCTAGGCGTGCGGTCCGTTCGCAAACTTGGCCGTCTGCGCCGCTTTGCGTTGCCCAGGTGCGCGGGGCCGCGTAAAAGCCACGCATTGAAACCCGGAGGCCTCTATGTCCGCGCCAAAACCCGTTGTCTTGTGCATTCTGGATGGGTGGGGACTTGGCACCTATCCCGCTTACAGCGCGCCTGCTCTGGCCGACGTGCCGAATTTCAACCGCATCTGGCGCGACTGCCCGCATGCGACGCTGACCACGCACGGGCCTGATGTCGGCTTGCCAACGGGACAGATGGGCAATTCAGAGGTCGGCCACACCAATATCGGCGCGGGGCGCGTCGTTGCGATGGATCTCGGCGCCATCGATCTGGCGATCGAGGACGGCAGTTTTGCCACAAACCCCGCGCTGCTGGATTTTGCCGCCAAGCTGAGGGCGACGAGCGGGACCGCGCATCTTGTGGGGGTCGTGTCGGACGGCGGCGTGCACGGACACCTGAACCACATTCTGGCGGCATGCCGCGCGATCACTTCGCTTGGCGTTCCGGTGGCGCTGCACGCGATCACCGACGGGCGCGATGTGGCGCCGTCCTCTGCCGCGTCATTCGTCGCCGCGCTGATGGCATCGCTGCCCGCAGGGGCACGCGTGGCCACGGTGATCGGGCGGTACTGGGCGATGGACCGGGACAACCGCTGGGACCGCGTTGCCAGAGCCTACCACGCCGTCGTGCATGCCAGGGGAGAGCTTGCCCCGGACGCACCGACCGCCGTGGCGCAGTCCTATGCCAAATCGGAAACCGACGAATTCATCGCCCCGACCGTGATTGCGGACTATGCCGGGGTGCGGGACGGCGACGGTCTGTTCTGTCTGAACTTCCGGGCCGACCGCGCGCGCGAAATCCTTGCCGCACTGGGCCAGCCGGACTTTGACGAATTCGACACGGGGCTTCGGCCGAAATGGGCCGCGATGCTGGGGATGGTCGAGTATTCCGAACTGCACAACGCCTATATCGGCGCGGCCTATCCCAAACGGGTGCTGGTGAACGTACTGGGCGAGTGGGTCGCCAAACATGGCCTGACGCAGTTCCGGCTGGCCGAAACCGAAAAATATCCGCATGTCACCTTCTTTCTGAACGGCGGTCGCGAGGAACCCTTTCCCGGCGAGACGCGCGCCATGCCGAAATCGCCCAAGGTGGCGACCTATGACCTGCAGCCAGAGATGAGCGCCGCCGAGGTGTCC
>JANPKV010000310.1:0-2087 GCA_031426185.1 Rhodobacterales bacterium
CCGACAGGATCGGCCCGTCGGTGGCAGCGCTTGTTGCCGACTACCATGCCGCCTTGCCCGTTCCGGGCGAGGATCTGGCCCAGAACTGAGGGTGACGATGATGCTGACCACCGATTTCTCCATCGTCCTGCCGGAACTGGTACTGGCGGTCTTTGCGATGGCCGCGCTGATGTTCGGGGTCTACACCACCAAGGACAAGGTGGCCGGGCTGATCTTGCAGGTCACGGCCGGTCTGTTCGTCGCGATGGCGATCTGGATCGGGCTGAACGGGCAGGGGACGAACCCGGCCTTCGGCGGCATGTTCATCGACGACGCATTCTCGCGGTTTGCCAAGATCACGATCCTTCTGTCGGCGGCCGCAGTGCTGCTGGTCGGACAGGATTACATGGCGCGGCGCGATCTGTTGCGGTTCGAGTACCCCATCCTCGTCGCCCTGTCGGTGCTGGGCATGATGATGATGGTATCCGCAGGCGATCTGATGTCGCTGTACATGGGGCTGGAGCTGCAGTCGCTGGCCCTTTACGTGGTGGCGTCGCTGCGTCGGGACAGCGCCAAGTCCTCCGAAGCGGGGCTGAAATACTTTGTCCTTGGCGCGCTGTCTTCGGGCTTGCTGCTTTATGGTGCGTCGCTGGTCTACGGCTATGCGGGCACGACGCTGTTCTCGGGGATCCTGTCCACCCTGAACGAGGAGATCCCGCTGGGTCTGCTGCTTGGCCTTGTGTTCATGCTTGCCGGACTGGCGTTCAAGGTTTCCGCCGCCCCCTTCCACATGTGGACACCTGACGTGTACGAAGGCTCGCCCACGCCGATCACGATGTTCTTTGCCACCGCGCCCAAGGTCGCCGCGATGGCCCTGATCGCGCGGCTGACCTGGGATGCGTTCGGCACGATCCCCGGCGACTGGGGGCAGGTTCTGGCGGCGCTGGCCGTGGTGTCGATGTTCCTTGGTGCTGTCGCCGCGATCGGGCAAAAGGACCTCAAGCGGCTGATGGCCTATTCCTCGATTGCCCATATGGGATATGCGTTGATCGGTCTTGCGGCCGGGACGGCGGGCGGCGTGCAGGCGATGCTGGTCTATATGGCGATCTATGTGACGATGAATATCGGCACCTTCGCCTTTATCCTGTCAATGGAACGCGACGGTCGCCCGGTGACCGACATTGCGAGCCTGAACATGTTCTCCAAGACGGAGCCGATGAAGGCGCTGGCGCTGTTGGTGCTGCTGTTCAGTCTGGCGGGGGTGCCGCCGATGGTCGGGTTCTTCGGCAAGTTCTATGTGCTGCAGGCGGCGGTCGACGCCGACATGACCTGGCTGGCCATTGCCGGGGCCATCGCGTCGGTGATCGGTGCCTATTATTACCTGCGCATCGTCTACCTGATGTATTTCGGGGCCGAGGGAGAGGGCGTCGACAGCCGCATGGCACCGGTGCAATGGGTCGCGATGGTGGTCTGCGCCGTCATCATGCTGGCTGGCATCGTGAACCTGTTCGGGATCGAAGCACTGGCCGCAACTGCCGCCGAAGCCCTTGTCGGATAAGCCAGCCTGGCCCGACGGCGTTGCCCGCCATGAGCTGGCGACGGTAGACAGCACCAATGCCCATGCCCTGCGCGAGGCGCCGTCGCTGACCGGTCCGGCGTGGTACCTTGCCGGGACGCAGACCGCCGGCAAGGGTCGCCGCGCGCGGGCCTGGGCCTCGCCCCGGGGCAACTTTCACGCCACCCTGGTGATGCGCCTGGCCGAGCCCCCGGCGGCAATCGCGCTGCGTTCCTTTGCGGCGGCCCTCGCCCTGCGCGAGGCGCTGGCGGCGCTGACCCGGATGCCGGATGCGTTACGCCTGAAATGGCCCAATGACGTTCTTCTGAACGGGGCCAAGGTGGCGGGCATCCTGCTGGAAAACAGCGGCCAGCGTGATGGCAGTTCGCATCTGGCGGTGGGCATCGGCGTCAACCTGATCGCCGCCCCCGCCGCGGCAGACCTGGAGCCGGGCGCGCTGCCCGCCGTGACGCTTTTGCAGGAAACCGGTCTGCGCATCGACCCAAGGGTGCTATTGGACCATCTGGCTCCGGCCTTTGCGCGTTGGGAAGCG
>JANPKV010000311.1:0-8255 GCA_031426185.1 Rhodobacterales bacterium
GCATCAGACCACAGCGCCACAAGGCTGTCAGGGGACAAACCGCCCTGCCCCGGCGGAAAGGCCCGCATTGCACCGCTTGGCCCCATGAGACGGGCTTGACCCCGCCGCGCCATTCGGCCCTTATCAGGGGCAGCGATCAAGGGGCTATCCATGTTCAACAAGACTACCGATCCGACCACGTCTCCCGTGCCGCGCCCGCCGATGCCGCAGGGGGGAAACGAAGCCAAGTCGATCCTCGGGTCCGACCTGCGGATCACCGGCGAGATCGCCTGTTCCGGCACGGTCGAAATCATGGGCGAAATTGATGGCAACATCACCGCGAGCGCGCTGATTGTCGGGCAAGAAGGCCGCGTATCGGGATCGGTCAAGGCCGGCTCGGTCGAGGTGAAGGGCCGTCTCGACGGCAAAGTCGACAGCAGCGCGTTCTCCATGCGCTCCACCGCCAGCGTGGCGGCGGATGTCACCTATGACACGCTGGTGATCGAAAGCGGCGCGCAGATCGAAGGGCGCTTCACCCGCTCCAAAATCTAGGTCGGCACGTGGCCGGTCTATAGCTGGTAGAGCGCGCCGAACTTTGCCTCCAGATAGTCCAGAAGCGGGCCTTCGTGAGGGGGGCTGCCGGTAGCCGCAGTGATCAGGTCATGCGGCACAAACCGTCCGCCATGGACCTGCACGTTGTCGCGCAACCAGCCGGTCGGCCCGGTCGTATCCCCGCGTGCAAGCGCCGCATCAAGGTCGGGAACCGCCTTGCGCATCGCGGCGTAAAGGCAGCCCGCATACAGGTTGCCCAAGGTATAGGTCGGGAAATACCCGAACAGCCCGCATGACCAATGGACATCCTGCAGCATGCCGTTTGACGCGCGGTCAACCTCGACATTGAAATCCGCCTTGAAACGGTCGTTCCAGGCGGCCTCAAGGTCACCCACCGCCAGATCACCGCTGACCAGCGCGCGTTCAAGGTCAAACCGCATCATGATATGCAGGTTGTAATGCACCTCATCCGCCTCGGTGCGAATAAAGCCTGACTGGACGCGATTGACGGCGGCATAAAAGGCGTCGGCATCGGCGGCGCCCGCGCTGCCGAATGCGGCCCTCATCTCGGTGAAGATCCAGCCCGTGAATGCGCGGCTGCGGCCGATCTGGTTTTCATAGATCCGGCTTTGGCTTTCATGGACCCCCATCGAGACCCCGCGACCGACCGGCGTCAAGGCGTAACGAGGATCGATGTTCAGCTCGTAACTCGAATGGCCGACTTCATGGATGGTCGAATAAAGGCAGTTGAAGGGGTCGCTTTCGACCACCCGTGTCGTGATGCGGCTGTCGGAACCCGAGCCGCTGGAGAAAGGATGCACCGCCAGATCAAGCCTGCCGCGGGACCAGTCGTAGCCATACGCGCTGGCGACCTTGCGGGCCAAGGCAAGTTGATCCCCTTCGGGAAACGAACCGGTCAGTTCCTGCGGATCGCGACCCGACCCGAGGATTGCCGCGCGCAGGGCCACCAACCGGGGACGCATGCCTTCAAACATCCCGGCCACCGTTGCTGCCGTTGCCCCCGGCTCATAATCATCCAAGAGCGCGTCATAAAGGTCGCCGCCCTCGGCCAGGCAGGCGGCCTCTGCACGCTTCAGACGCAAGACCTCTGACAGGACCGGCAGAAAGGTCGCCACGTCATCGCTTGCGCGGCATTCGGCCCAGACCCCCTGAGCGGTGGAGGTCTGGCGCGCGATGTCCTGCGCCAGACGTGCCGGCACTTTGGCATTGCGCGTGTGGCTGCGCCGGATCAGGCGCAGTTGTGCGGCCATGACGTCATCGGCAGGCTCCGCCCGGTCAATCCAGTCGGCGATGCGCGGATCGGTGCGGCGGGCGTGCAGGACCCCTTCAAGTGCCGCGATCTCTTCGCCCCGCTGATCGGCGGCGCCCGGGGGCATCATGGTCTCCTGATCCCAACCCAGACGCTCGGCCACAAGAGACAGCGCCTCGGTTTCGCGCTGGAACGCCATGAGTTCGGCAACGGCGGTCATTGGGTTCCCTTTCGCACGGAACCCGCGATGGGATAGCGTGACAGATGCCGGGCGCGCAGGATCAACACCCAAAGGATGACCGCGCCGATCTGGTGGGTGATCGCCACATGCGGATGGGCGGCGGTCAGCACGGTTGCAATCCCGATCACCATCTGGACGACCAGCAAAGCCATCACCGCGTGAAAGGCCGCGCGGGTGCTGCCATGGGCGGACTGGCGACCACGCAACCACACGACGATCCCGAACGCGAACAAGAGATACCCCGACATGCGGTGGATGAACTGGACCAGACCCGGATTTTCAAAGAAGGCCGCCCAGACCGGACGGCCCGGCACATAGAACGCATCGGCGGGAAAGAACTGGCCGTTCATCAGGGGCCAGGTCGGAAAGCCGGCCCCCGCATCGATGCCTGCCACCAGCGCACCCAGCAGAATCTGCAGAAAGGCAAAATGCATGAGGCCGGTGGACAAACCGAACAGCCTGGCCTCGCCGGCGCGTCGGGCTTGCAACAGGCTGGCCTGAGACCTGCCAAGATCAAAGATGTACCAGGCAAGCAGACCCAGGATGACAAAGGCCAGGCCCAGATGAAGGGCCAGCCGGTAGGATGCCACATCCACGCGCTCGCCGCTCAGGCCAGACGAGACCATCCACCAGCCGATCGCCCCCTGCAGGCCGCCAAGTCCGCCGACCAGCAGCAAGCGCCCGGTCCAGGCCGGCGGGATCTTCCGCGCGACCAGAAAGCCCGCAAACCCGACCGCCCAGACAAGCCCGATGATCCGGCCAAGCTGGCGATGCCCCCATTCCCACCAATAGATCGTCTTGAACGCCTCCAGCGACATGCCCTTGTTCTGCAGCTGGTATTCGGGGATGGCGCGGTACTTGTCGAACTCCACCTGCCAGTCTGCGGCACTCAGCGGTGGCAGGGCTCCGGTCACGGGGCGCCATTCGGTGATGGACAGGCCGCTGTCGGTCAGGCGCGTCAGCCCGCCGACAGCGATCATCGTCGCGACCAGCAGGAACAGCGACACAAGCCACAACCGCACCCCGCGCCGCGCGCCCAAACGCTCTGCCCCGATGGCACCCGTTTTGGCCTTGGCGACGGCAGCGGGTGATGCCACCTCTTCAAAGATACTGCGTTTGGTCGCCATGGGGGTCTCCGGATTTTTGCGCAACCTAGGCCTTGGTGCCGGGGCCTTCAAGGCGCCCCACCGTCGCATCCTAATGTTCGGGCGGTTGCCATTTGTCGGGCGGCACCTGGCCACGCTTCAGGCGCAGCGCCAGCCCCAGGGCGACCCCTACGCCAATCGCCACCGTCAGATCCACGACAACCGTCAGGACCAGCGTCAGTACCAGCAGCAACCGGTCCGCGACCGGGGCTGCCATGTAACCGCGCCACTTTGCCGGTTCGGTCATGTTCCACGCGGTAAGGATCAAAAGCCCTGCCAGCGCCGGCATCGCCATGTAGCCGGCAAGCGGGGCCGCCAGCATCATCACCGCAAGGATCGTGACGGCGTGGACAAGTCCCGCCACCGGTGTCTTGCCCCCCGCCCGGATGTTGGTCGCGGTGCGCGCAATGGCCCCGGTGGCGGGCATCCCGCCAAAAAGCGCAGACCCGATGTTGGCTGCGCCTTGCGCCATCACCTCGGCGTTCGGACGGTGGCGCCCGCCGATCATCCGGTCCGCAACCATCGCCGATAGGAGCGACTCCACCCCCGCAAGAAACGCGATCACGAGGGCCGAGGGCAAAAGCTCCAGTATCCGCGCATAGGTGACCTGCGGCAGCGACGGCATGGGCAGTCTGTCGGGAAGCGCACCATAGCGCGAGAACAGCGTATCGACCTGCAATGGCGCCAGAAGAACGACCCCGGAGGTAATCGCAACCGCGACAATCAGGCCCGGCAGACGGGGAAACAGACGACGCAGCGCCACGATCAGGACCATCGTGGCCAGACCGATGATCAGCGCCTGCATGTTGATCGTGTCCCGCGCCTGCCAAAGCGCCTCCAGCTTGGCGATGAACTCGGCAGGGACGACCCCCATCGTCAAGCCGAAAAGGTCTTTCAACTGGCTGGCCGCGATGATGATCCCGATGCCGATGGTAAAGCCGTTGATCACCGGTTCCGGCACATAGGCGACCAGCGTTCCGGCCCGCAGAACAGCCGCAACGACGAGGATAATCCCGGCCATCAGGGTCGCCAGCACCAATCCGTCATAGCCGTAAGTGGCCACGATACCGGCGACCACCACGATGAACGCGCCCGTCGGCCCACCGATCTGGACCCGGCTGCCGCCCAGAAGCGAGATTAACAACCCACCGATGATTGCCGTGATCAGACCCTTTACCGGGTCCGCCCCCGACGCGATCGCGATCGCAATGCTCAGCGGGATCGCAACCATCGCCACCGTCACTCCGGCGACCAGATCGGCCAGAAAGAGCTGGGGCGAGTATTCGCGCAAAGTCGTCAGCAACTTGGGCTTCATCGCGTGACGCTAGCACTGTGCCTGTAGGGGAACAACAAGCACCCGACCTTGAAGACCAGCTTTCAGACGACTGGTGCTAAGCGGGATCGTCCCCCTGCCCTTTCAGCTTCCACGCGATCTGGCGCAGCATCCCGTGGAAGGTCTGCACTTCGGCGCGGGTCAGTCCCAGCCGCGCCCACATGTTGCGCAGGTTCAGCCGCATATTCGCGGCCTTGGTTTCGGGGAAAAAGAACCCGGCCGCCCCCAGCCGTTCCTCGAAATGATCTGCGAGCCGCTGCACCTCGGCCGCATTGGCAATCTCTGTCCGGGCCAGCATCAGGACATCCGGCGGGGTCGTGACGGTATGGCGCTGCCATTCATAACCGAGCAGCAGCGCGCATTGCGCAAGGTTTAGCGATGGAAAATCGGGATTGACGGGGACTGTCACGATCGCCGTCGCCACAGCGATGTCGTCGTTCTCCAGCCCTGCGCGTTCGGGGCCAAGCAGGAATCCGACACGCTTGCCCTCGGCCGCCAGCGTTCGCGTCAGGGCCATCGCATGTTCGGGCGTCATCACCTGCTTGACCAGCTCGCGCGGCCGCGCCGTGGTGGCAAAGACATAGTCGCAATCCGCGATGGCGGCGGGCACATCGCCAAACAGCCCCGCATGGTCAAGAAGACGCCCCGCCCCGCTTGCCATGGCCACCGCCTTGGGGTTTGGCCAGCCGTCGCGCGGATCGACGATGCGCATGCCCTGCAACCCGAAATTCAGCATCGCGCGTGCGGCGGCCCCGATGTTTTCGCCCATCTGGGGACGGACAAGGATAAAGACGGGCGGGGTCATGGTCTGCCTTTGCAAGGGTGTTGCGGCTGATATGATAGTGGTGCAGGCATTACAAGGAAGGCCATAGTGGCATTCGACGCCGACATTGCGGAGCTCATTCGGGGCGATCTTGCCGGACGAGAGGTGAGCGAACAGAAGATGTTCGGCGGTCTCGTCTTCATGCTCCGCGGCCACATGCTGTGCGGGCTGCATCCGGGTGGTGCGATGTTCCGCGTCGGCAAGGACCGGACCGCAAGCGCGCTTGGCGTCCCGGGTGCACAGCAGATGACGATGAAGACGCGCGCCATGCCGGGGATGATCACCCTGCCTGCGCAGGATGCCCGCGATGATGTCCGTCGACGGGCGCTTTTGGCGCTTGCTCTGGCGACGGTGGAGGCGCTGCCGCCCAAGGTAGCCAAGCCTGCCAAAGGCTGATAGAGCGACTGCAATTTCCCAAGGACCCTGCCCCCATGCCCGCCGAAGACCGCCCACAGATCACGCTCATCACCCCGCCCCAGGTGTCGCTGGAAACCTATCCAGCAACGCTTGCCCGCGTGATGGACGCCACCCCCATCGCATGTCTGCGCCTTGCGCTGGCAGGGCGCGACGAGGACCACATCGCCCGGGTGGCCGACGCCTTGCGCGAAATCGCGCATGCGCGCGACATTCCCATCGTGATTGATCGTCACGTGCTGATGGTTGAACGGCTGGGGCTGGACGGGGTGCATCTTCTGGACGGGTCGCGCGCGGTGCGCAAGCTGCGCAAGGACATGGGCAGCGACGCCATCATCGGCGCCTATTGCGGGCAGACCAAGCACGAGGGCATGTCGGCAGGCGAGGCTGGCGCGGATTACGTGGCGTTTGGCCCTCTTGGTGCATCGGCGCTTGGTGACGGGGCGGTGGCTGATCTCGACCTTTTCCAGTGGTGGTCGGAAATTGTCGAGGTTCCCGTCATCGCCGAAGGCGGCCTGACGGCGGAGCTGGTGGAAACCTTTGCGCCCTACACCGATTTCTTTGCCATCGGCGACGAGATCTGGGCGGCCGACGATCCGGTGTCGGCACTGTCGGATCTGACCCGCGCGCTGCGCTAAGGCGCCGACGACATCGCTGCGTCGAACGTCTGACGGATGACCGTCTCGCAGTGGCGCGCCAATGCCTTGCGGTCTGGAAAATCCGCCACCGCGACGGGGTCGTGATAGGTCACCTCGACCGTCCCCTGACGCGCAGCGGCCAGGACCTCGGCCAGATGCGCGGCAAAGCCCATGTCGCCCCACCAGCCGTAAAAGCGCGGATCAATCCCTTTGGGGGGGTGGTAGACCACGGTTACCGGCTGGATGCGCAAGTTGGGGGCAAGGTCGGGATGCATGAAGGCCGCAAACAGCGATGACTTGAACGGCAGGATGCGCCGGGCATCCGTGCTGGTGCCCTCTGGAAAGAACAAAAGCTGGTGGCCGTCGTGCAAGCGCCGTTCCAGAAGATCCTTGTGATCCTTGGCCTCGACGCCACGCCGCGCGATGAAGACGGTGCCCGTCGCCCGCGCCAACCACCCGATCCCGGCCCAGCCATGCACCTCCGATTTGGCGACAAAATAGATCCGGGCACCGGCATTGAGCGCAAAGATGTCCAGCCAGCTGGCGTGGTTGGCGACGATGGCACCCGGGCCCTGGAGCGGCGCGCCCCTGACAACACGCCGCATCCCCAGGATCGGAAAGGTCATCCGGCAGACCCATTGTGTCACAAATGGCGTGACCGGTCGGCGCGGTGCGAAAAGCGGGCCCTCGACCGCACGCAAGACCAGCAGCACCGCAAGCCCGGCATAGGTCATCGCGCCAAGGACGCCGCCGCGCAACAAAAGGCGCACCGTTCCGCCTGGACCCTTGGCCGGCAACTCCATCTGGTCGGCGCGCCAGTCGTTCATTCCGACCCTGCCGAGCGACGCACATAGAAATCCCGGTGCCGCGCGCTCATCCGTGCCGTATCCATGACAAGGCACACATCGGTGGTATTGAACGCCGCGTCGACCCAGGCCCCATCGCCCACCACGCCCCCAAGCCGCAGGTAGGCCTTGATCAAGGCAGGCATCGCCGCCATCGCGACGGGGGCGTCCAGATCCTGCGCCGCGATCAGGTCCATGGACTGGCTGCCCGGCGCGCGCGCGCGCACCCGCATTTCGGGCGGGGCCAGATGGTGATGGTAAAGATAGGCCAGCGGCTGTGCCAGAGCCTGGACATCGGTGCCATGGAAACTGGCCACGCCAAACATGATCTCGATGTCGCGCGCCAGGACGTAATCGGCCAGCGCGTTCCACAGCCGGTACATCGCCGTGCCCCGCCGATAGTCGCGATGGACGCAAGAGCGCCCCAATTCCACCAGCTTGCGGCCCGACTGGACCAGGGGCGCAAGATCATATTCGCCTTCTGAATAGAACCGCCCGGTTGCGGCCAGACGATCCGACGGCAGCAGCCGATAGGCACCCACCACGTGATCAAGGTCAGCAGGGTCGCGGCGCGGATCGATCAGCACCAGATGATCGACGTGGGGATCGAACTCATCCCGCTCCAGCCGGGCCGCATGGTCGACCATGGAACCATCCGCGCCCAGTTCCGCCACGAACACAGCATAGCGAAGCCGCTGCGCTGCCAAGAGATCACGCGGGTCCTGCGCAAGTCGGACGAAAAGGGCGCTGTCGTCGATGATCATGAATGCGTCTGGGTTCCCGGCTTTCAGGTAGGCATCTGCATGTGGCTTTGCAACAGAACGCGTTCAAACTGCCGCAACGCGCAAACACAGGTTGAGTTTTCCAATCAGCAATGCACTTAAAGGCGTGTCGCACCGAATTCTTGCACAAGGGGCACATGTTTGCTTTCGATCACGACTTTGCCGACATGTTCAAAGTTCACCGTGACGCGCCCGTCAATGTTTGACTGGACCTGCCCGAGGCCCCATTCCGG
>JANPKV010000312.1:0-3337 GCA_031426185.1 Rhodobacterales bacterium
TCGCAGGCTGTTGCTGGCCATCCCGACCCTGCTGGCGATTTCGCTGGTGATCTTTCTGCTGGTCGATCTGGCCCCCGGCTCACCGATGTCCGAAATTCCCCTGACCGTGCCGCCCGACGTGCGCCAGCGCATGATCGAGGCGCTGGGTGCGGATCAGCCTGTCTTTGTGCGCTATATCCTGTGGCTGCGTCAGTTCTTTCTGGTGGAACCTGCCTATCTGCTTGATGGCTGGTTCGGCACCAACCTTGCCGGCGGCGAGCAGCGCATCCTGTCCTGGCAGTCGCGCAGTCCCGTCTTTACCATCATCGGTCAGCGCATCCCCCAGACCCTGACCGTGATCGGCACCGCCTATCTGGTCGGCATCCTGATCGCCGTGCCGATCGGCATCTATTCGGCCTACCGCCAGTATTCCTGGTTCGACCAGGCAGGCACTCTTTTTGCCATGATCGGCTTTTCGGTGCCGACGTTCTTTTCGGGCACCCTCTTCATCATCATCTTCGCTGTCTGGCTGGGCTGGTTTCCCACCAAGTATGACACCAACCTGTCGGTGACCGACTGGGAGTCGTTCATCAAGCAGATGCAGCAGATGGCCCTGCCCGTGATGACGCTGGGCCTGGCCAATGCCGCCGCCATCAGCCGGTTCATGCGGTCCTCGATGCTTGACAACATGGCGCAGGACTATGTCCGGACCGCTCGCGCCAAGGGCATGAGCGAGCGGACGGTGATCCTCAAGCACGTCTTGCGCAATTCCCTGATCCCGGTCGTCACGGTCATCGCGCTTGGCATTCCCGCGATCTTCGGCGGGGCCATCATCACCGAAAACCTGTTTGGCGTGAACGGCATCGGAGCGGCACTGATCGGGGCGATCCATGCCAATGACATCCCGATGGTGCAGACGCTCGCCTTTATCTTTGCCGTGCTGATCGTCGTCTTCAACCTGATCGCCGATGTGCTTTACGGCCTGCTTGACCCGAGGATCCGCTATGACTGACGCCACCTCCGGGCCCGCCAAGGCCGTCAGCCAGCGCCGCGCGATCTGGCAGCAGTTCCGCACCCACAAGGGCGCGGTGTTCGGGCTGATCGTGCTGGGCATCCTGGCCGTTTCCGTCCTGATCGGCCCCTATCTCTGGGTGCCCGAAAAGCTGACGGTGGCCGAAGCGATCAAGCTGAAGAACCAGGGGCCGTCCTGGCGGTTTCCCCTCGGGACAGACCAGCTTGGCCGCGACATGCTGGCGCGCATGATGCTTGCGGGACGTATATCGCTTGCCGTCGGCTTTGTGGCCATGGCCATCGCAATCAGCCTTGGCACCCTGGTGGGGATCCTGGCCGGGTACTTCCGTCGCCTGGACGGGCCGCTGATGCGGCTGACTGACATGTTCCTCGCCCTGCCGCTGATCCCGCTTTTGCTGGTCATGGTGATGCTGTTTCGTGACCGCGTCGCCGGCCTGATCGGGCCTGAGCTTGGGGCCTTTACCTTGATCGTCCTTGCCATCGGCGTCACCTCGTGGATGCAGACCGCGCGCATCGTCCGGGGCGAGGTGCTGGCGCTGAAGGAACGCGAATACGTGCTGGCGGCCCGGTCGATCGGCACCGCCCCCTTGGGCATCATCCTGCGCCACATCCTGCCCAACGTCATTTCGCCCGTCATGGTGGCAGCGACCCTGGAAATCGCGAGCGCGATCATCACCGAATCCGTGCTGTCCTTCCTTGGCCTCGGGTTTCCGCCCGACTTTCCGACCTGGGGACGGCTGTTGTTCGACGGGCTGCAATACATGCAGGTCTATCCCGAACGGGTGATCTGGCCGGGTCTCGCGATTTCGCTGACGGTTCTGTCGGTCAACTATATCGGCGACGGATTGCGAGATGCGCTGGACCCGCGCATCCGGGGACGGTGACGGCGGGGGCTGTCTGCCCCCGCACCCCCGAGGATGTTTGCGCAGTCAGAAAGCGCCGCTAACCGAGGTGATTGCGGATGCGCCGCACCCCGAGCCAGACCCCGAGCACGATCACGGGGGTCAGGATGGCCATCGTCATTCCGTGCGTCATTTCCAGCGGTTCGGTCAGCGGATAGGCCAGATAGGCTGCAAGGTTTACCGCGTAGTAGCTGATCGCCACCACTGACAACCCCTCCACGGTGCGCTGCAGGCGCAGTTGCAGATCGGCGCGTTCGTCCATCGACTTCAGCAGTTTCTGGTTCTGCGCGGAGCGTTCCACATCGACCCGCGTGCGCAGGAGTTCCGCCGCGCGTTCCGCCCGCTCCGCCATCGCCTTGAGCCGCCCTTCGGCCGATTTGACGGTCCGCATCGCCGGGTCATAGCGGCGCATCATGAACTCGCCGAAGGTCTGGCGACCCTGCAGGCGTTCCTCGCGCAGGACCTCGATCCGCTGATGCACGATCGCCTCATAGGCACCGGTCGCGCCGAAGCGGAAGAAGAACTGCACCGCCAGAACCTCAAGTTCCGCCGAAATCGTGAGCAGGTCGTGCAGCGCCGCTTCGGGGCGCCCCTCGGCCCGGTCGAGGCCCGAGACAAGTGCCGTCAGGCGCGGGTCGAGCGTGTTCAGCCGCGTTGTCAGGTCGCGCGACCGCATCAGTCCCAGCATCGACATCGCACGGTAGGTCTCGATCTCGCAGAGACGCTGCACGATCCGGCCGATCCGCCGCTCACCCGTGCCGGGACGCACAAAGACCGCAAACCGCATGTGGCCCGCAGGATCGATCCGGAAATCGCCCGCAACGATGGCAGCCCCGTCAACCACGCGGCTGACGGCGAGGCTTTCGGGTACGAACCAGTCCTCCAGCTTGTCCAGGACCGCGTCTTCGCTGTCGGGCATCACCTCGACGCGGATCAGGACGGAGGTGAGCCGCTTGCCCGGACCTGCGGCCAGCCAGTCTTCGGGAAACACCTCCGCCTCGGCCGGATCAAAGGCGCGCCGCGAGACGCCAGGGGTAAAGGCCGAATAGGTCACGAACTCGGTATGGCTTTCCCATTTCAGCTCCGACCTGCCCATCGGCCCGGAGAAATGGGTGGCATCAGGCTGCGGATGGGACGACGCGTGCCGGTCCAGCAAGGCCAGCAGATGCGCCCGGTCGCGCGCACGGTCGCGGTTCGCGGCCTCTGCCGGTTCCTTGATCGCGACATAGACCGCCGTGCAGGGCACCGCGAGTGCCGGAAATGGCCGCGCGTGCAGCTCATTTACGGTCGCATAGCGCAAGGGGTGGTCAGGAATGGGCGGCATCGATGGTCTCGCGGTCATACACGGCTGTGAGTTAGGATGCGCAGGTCGGTTTGGCGAGAAAATTGTTGGAATACCGGGGTATGCCGCATCAGTGTTGCGC
>JANPKV010000313.1:0-10017 GCA_031426185.1 Rhodobacterales bacterium
GCGGGCCCGCAGCGACCGTGAAGGCCGGGGTTTCCCGAGAGCCAGAGGTCTCAGGTGGGCGCCAGGTAACAAGACCAGGATCTTGTCAGAGCCAGCCCCCATACGTTTGCTTATCGGCCACTGGAAATTGGGCCTTACACGTGAAGAGCAGCACCCGCCAAGACAGAAGATAGGGCGGCGGGGGGGCGTCCGCAAGGCTGGACAGATGTTCACCTTTGGTTCATGATAGGCGTATGGATCAGGTTTCCGAAATCCTGCCGGTCATGCCCGGCCAGCGGCTTGCGCGCGGGGTCTGCCGGGCGCTGCGTGCGCTTGACTTCGTGGTGGTCGAAGAACTTGTGCCTGCGCCCGGTCTGCGGGTTGACGTCATGGGGCTGGGGCCCAGGGGCGAGGTGTGGGTAGTCGAATGCAAGTCTGGCCGCGCCGACTACGTGACCGACCGCAAGTGGCAAGGCTATCTGGAATGGTGCGACCGATTCTTCTGGGCGGTCGATGCGGATTTCCCGACCGACCTGCTGCCGCAGGGAACCGGCCTGATCATCGCAGACGCCTATGACGCGGAGATCCTTGCGATGGGGCCGGAAACGCCGCTGGCGCCGGCGCGCCGCAAGGTCATGGTGCAGAGATTCGCGCGCCACGCAGCCCTGCGGCTGCAGGCCCTGCGCGATCCTAGCGCCGTTTTCCTTTAGACCGCCCGTCCGCCACGGCCCGGGCCGCCTCGGCCGCTGCCCGCAGTTCTTCGGCGATTTCCTCGGCCTCGTCGGGATTGAAGTCCAGCGGCAGTTCGATCCCGCCATCGGCTTCGATGTAGATGCGCACCATGCCAAGTTCGGTCGGGCCGATCTGGATGTTGGCGGCGATGTCGCTTTGCTTGTCGATGCCCATGGCGGTCCTCTGCTTGGCCTGGCGACACGACTAGCCGCTGTCGGGCAAGGGTGCAATCCTCCCCTTGCAATCGCGGGGTGGGCGGCGTAAATCCAGCCCGCGTGCCGACATAGCTCAGCTGGTTAGAGCGCTAGATTGTGGATCTAGAGGTCCCCCGTTCGAGCCGGGGTGTCGGTACCATCTCCCTACAGGTGTACGACCTTGCCGCTGCGGATGCTTTCATCCGCTGCAAGACAGATGCGCAGGGATTGCACCGCGTCCTCGACATGCCTGGACAGATCGATATCTTCGGCAATCGCGCGCAGGACGTAGGCCTGTTCCAGATCGCACAGACCCTGATGGCCGGGCTCATCTTCCAGGGCGATCCGACGGTCGCCGGTCGGCTTGTGCAAAAGAATGCCGCCCACCCTGGTATGGCCGTCGATGTCGGAAGACGCGCCCTTGTCGGCGTCGGTGATGGATACCGATCCGTTTGGGCTGATGATGTCCTTCACGAAAAAAGCGGTTTCCGATATCATCGGACCCCAGCCTGCCTCGTACCAGCCGACCGAACCATCGGCGAAGGTGACCTGCAACTGGCCGTAGTTGTACATGTCGGGGGCGATCTCATCGGACAGGCGCAGGCCCATCCCGTGGACCCGAACCGGCCTTGCGTCGGTCACCTGGCACATCACGTCGACATAATGCACCCCGCAATCAACCAGCGGCGAGGTGGAGCGCATCAGGGCCTTGTGAACCTCCCACTCGGCGCCTTTGGACTGCTGGTTCAGGTTCATCCGGAAGACGTAAGGCCCGCCCAGGGCGCGTGCTTCGGCGATCAGGCGCTGCCAGCTGGGATGGTGGCGCAGGATGTAGCCTATGACCAGCTTGCGGCCCGTGCGGCGTGCGGTATCGGCAACCCGGACCGCGTCGGCAACCGTCGCGGCCAGGGGCTTTTCGACAAACACATGCGCGCCCGCCTCCATCGCCTGGATGGCAAGATCGGCGTGGCTGTCGGCATAGGTCGCGATGACGACCAGATCGGGGCGCAGGGCAAGGCCGTCGTCCATCGTGCTGAATTGCGGATAGGCTTGCAGGTCCTCGGGAAGGGCGGGGGTGGATCTGTTGACCAGCCCGATGATCTGCGAACTTGGATTGGCGTGATGCGCCAACGCATGGGACCGCCCCATATTGCCCAGACCCACCACCAGAACGCGCGTCTTTGCCATCATGCCTCCATCCGCGTGGCGTCGCCGACTGCGACCTCCCGGCCGGTACGACGCGAGCGGATGGCGGCGAAGGCCAGCGCCAGGCTGTGCAGGTTCTCGGCAGCGCCATTGGCAGGCTCGGTCCCGGTCTCGATGGCGACCAAAAGCGCGCCCATCGCACCGCGAAAGCCGTCGTTAAACCATGTGCCCGCAAGGTCAGGCCGGGCCATACCTTCGCCCGTTGTCAGGGTCACGCGCTGTGTCCCGAGGTCCGGCCCGTCGCTTTGCAGGCTGCCCTTGGTTCCGGCGACATAGGTCGTGTCGCGGGGTCCATGCGGCGCGCCCCCGTCAAAAACCAGCGACGCCTGACCGCCTGACATGCGCACCAAAACCTGCGCCATCAACGGGGCCGCGGCCTTTTGCGCGCGCGCCGGGCTGGCCATGGCAAAGACGCTTTCGACACGGTCACCGGCAATGCTGGCCACAAAGTCGAACCAGTGGATGCCGAAATCATAAAGGATCAGGTCCTCGATCCGGTCGAACGGCGTGCCCGCGATCCAGCCGTGGTTCCAGTGGATCGACACATGCGCCGACAAGACCTCACCTATGACGCCCGCGCGCACGGCCTCGCGCATCCAGGCCAGATGCGGGGCCCAGCGGCCGTTCTGGTTCACCGCCAGCTTGACGCCGTTGTCGCGGGCCAGGCGGACCAGGCGGTGGCCGTCCGCCAGATCAAGGACAAAGGGTTTCTGCGACAGGACGTGCTTGCCCGCGCGCAAGGCGGCCTCGATGATCGGCAGGCGGTCGACGGGGTGGGGGGTGATGTCGACGACGTCGATGGCGGGGTCGGCAAGGAGATCCTGGTACCGGTCGGTCACGGTTGCGCCGGGCGCAAACTCATGTGCCGCCGCCTCGGCCTTGGGTCGCGTGCGGTTGCAGATCGCGGCGACGTCCCAACCAGCGGATCGGTAGGCGTCCAGATGCGCGGACACGATGCCGCCCGCGCCGATGATGCCGATCCGGGGGCGGTAACTGCGAGGCATGGGCGGCAGATAGGGCAGGTCGGGGGCATCAACCTCGGCCAGAGCCGTCGTTTTCAGCGCATAGGTATCGGCGTCCGGTGTGCTCATGGGATCAACGTCAGGGTGCGCTTTTCGCGGGCGGATTGCGCGGCGGTATCAACGATCCGCTGCCCCAGCAGGCTGACCTCGGGGTCAAGGGGGCCCTTGAGGGGCTCGCCCCGCGCGATGCAGCCAAGGACGTATTCGATGGCGTTGCGCCGCCCTTCCGGCAGGGGCTCGGCGGGGATGGGATGCGCCTCGGGGCGGGCGCGGGTCTGGACGGTCACATGGTCGGCATAGTCGAGGCTGCGGATCGTCCCGTCGGTCCCTACGAAGGCGAAACCGCATTGCGGCTGCGGCTGGGTGATCCAGGGGTCCGTAAAGGTCCCCCAGCGGGTTTCCATCTTGGACAGGCCCCGGTCATACCGGCAAACGGTGATCGAATGCTGGTCGACTTCGAGCCCGGGGGTCTGGTCGGTGGTCGAGGTCACCTCCAGCGGGGCCTTGCCATCCATGTACCAGGTGCCGAGTGTGGCCCCATAGCCGAGGTAATCCAGCAGGCTGCCGCCGCCCGAGGCGCGCTTGTACCACCACGAAGACGGTTTTTGCGCCTCCACCTCGTCGGGCGTCACCTCGACCTTGTCGGCAAGGTGGAACAGGGGGCCGCGATTGCCGTCGTAGAAATGCACCTCCAGCAGATCGCCGATCATGCCCCGGTCGATCAGCCGCTTGGCGGTGACATGCGACGGCACCCAGGCCAAGGGCCAGTTGATCGCCAGCAGCCTGCCCGTGGGCGCCATGGCCACGATCATCGCGCGCGCATCGGCCACTGACGCGGCAAAGGGTTTCTCGACAAAGACGTGGCAGCCATAGGACGCCAGACGCCGGGTATAGGCCGCATGGTCGGCGGTGGCGGCACACAGGATCGCAAGGTCGGGTTTGGCTGCCGTCATGCAGGCGTCGAAATCGGTAAAGACACGATCCGGCGCTATGTTGAAATTCGTAATGGCGCTGGCCATCTTGTCCGCGTCCGGGTCGAAAATTCCCGCGATTTCTGCATCCGGGTGATCGGCCACCAACCGCAAGAGGTCCCCCATATGCATATGGTCAAAACTGATGCCGACGACCTTGAACCTTGCCACATCGCCCTCCTTCAGTTGCGATCCGTGAGACGGATATAAAGCGCCGTCACCAGCAGGATGATCAACCCGAACATGATCCTCCGGCCGCCCTCGGGGATCTGCATCAGGGTCAGCATGGTCGTCAGGACGGTCAGGATCAAGGCCCCGATGATGGTGCCGCCATAGCCGCCCCGCCCGCCAAAGATCGAGGTTCCCCCGATTACCGCGGCCGCGACCGAAGGCAGGTCCAGCGGGATTGCCAGCGACAGCGACGCGGTCTTGATCTGGCCCAGATAGAGCAGACCCGTCAGCCCTGCGATGACGCTCGATAGCGCGTAAAGCAGGAAGTGTACCTGCCAGACGCGGACCCCGGACAGCCGGGCCGCCGCCTCGTTCGACCCGATGGCATAAAGAAGCCGGCCGAACCCGGTGCGCCGTTGCGCCCAGATGATCAGCACCGCAAAGGGGACAAAGACGAACAGGCTGTTGGGCAGGCCAAAGCTTCGGCCCGTGCCAAGCCAGACCAGAACCTCGGGGATCTGCACGCCCGTCGCGATGACAAACCGCTGATAGACCAGCAGGCAGCCGTTGACGATCAGCGCCGTGCCCAGCGTCATGATCAAAGGATGCACGCGCGCGATGGCGACGCCGAACCCGTTCAGCAGGCCCACCAGCACGGCGCAGGACAGCGCGATGGCGATGGCGGCAGGCACGCCGATGATGGGGGCGAGGGTGGCCGAGACGAAGGCCGTGATGGTGGCCACGGTCCCCGCCGACAGATCGATGCCCCCGGTCAGCATGGTCAGGGTCTGACAGGCGGCGAGCATCGCCAGCGGGATCGCGATCTTCAGGGTATTGCTGACCCAGAACGCGCTCAGGATCGCCGGGTTGAGGATCGCCAGAACGCCGATCAGCGCAAACAGCAGGATCACAAGCGGGATCAGCGGGTTGTCGACCATCAGACGACCGATGCGCCCCATCGTGGTCGGTTCTTCGGCGGTCATGCTCATGTGCGGCGCCCCCGTGTTGCCAGAACCGCGCCGAACATGACGACGGCGACCATGATGGACCCTTCGATGATCGCCGCGACATTGGGGTCCACCGACAGCAGGGTCAGGTCCAGCCGCACAAGCCGTAACACGAAGACCGCAAGGATCGGCCCGATGATACCGCCCCGCCCACCGCCCAGCACGACGCCGCCCAGAACGACGGCCGCAACGCTTGCCAGCAGGTAGGGACCGGGGATCGGCTCGCCGATGCCGGTGCTCATGGTCACGGACAGGCCGCCCAGTGCGGCAAAAAGCCCGCAGACCGCATAGGCCGCGATGCGGGTGCGCCCGACCGGAACACCGGAGCGGAACGCGGCCAGCGGGTCGGACCCGATGGCATAGAACATAAGGCCTAGCTTGGACCGACGGATCGGAACCCAGACCAGAGCCACGCAGATGGCAAGAAAGACGACCCCCTTGGGCAGCCATTGCGTCAGGGCCGGCGGGACACCCGGCAGCGTCAGCCCGCCGACGATCAAGGCGCGCAGCCAGGGGGCGGCCCCGCCACCCGGTGCGTTCAGGATCAGCAGCGCCACACCCTGCCAGACAAACAGCATCGCCAGCGTGACCACGATGTCGGGCACACGCGTCAGCACGATCAGCGCGCCGTTGATCGCGCCCATCGCCAGGCCCACCACCAGCACCACGACAACGACCAGGACCGCCTGGCCGTCACTCGCGCCCTCCATCAACACCGCGCCCGTGACGCTGGCCACGGCCATCATCGCGGCGACCGACAGGTCAATCCCGCCCGCGATGACCACGATCGCCATGCCGACCGTCGCCAGCGCGAAGGGCAGCGCCGACCGTGCAACGGAATCAAGGCCGGAGACCCCGAAATCGGGCTGGATGACCTTGGTTGCGACCAGCAACAGAGCCAGCAGGCCCACCAGCCCAAGGGTCCAGCCATTGCCCGCGATCAACCGCGTCATGCGGGGACCGCGCGGGTATCGGTCAGGCCATAGGCGGCGCGCATCAGCGTCGGCTCGTCGGCATCGGCGGCGTCGATCACGTCGACCACGCGACCGTTGAAGATCACCAGCGCCCGGTCGCAGGCCAGCCGTATCTCGGCCAGTTCGGACGTGTAGTACAGCACTGCCGCCCCCTGATCCGCCAGGTCCCGGACCAACGCGTAGATCTGGCGTTTGGTGCGGATGTCGATGCCGCGCGTCGGATCGAACAGCAGCAGCGTTTCCACCCCCTTGGCGATCCAGCGCGCGATGGTCACCTTTTGCTGGTTGCCACCGGACAGCCGACGCACCTCGCCTTGTGCGCGGGTGTCGATCTGCAGGCGGTCGATGGCGGAGGTCACGCGCGCGGCCTCGTCCCGCATCGGGATCGCGCCCCATTTACCGAACCGCGCCAAGAGCGGCAGCGCGATATTCTCGCGCACCGACCGCGGCATCAGCAGCGCATGGGCGCGGTCACCCGGCACCAGCGTCAAACCGGCGGCAATCGCGTCGGAGGGATGCGCAAAGGTCATGGTCTTGCCGTTGACCTCCAGACTGCCCGCAAGGGGTCTGCGCTGGCCGCCAAGCACGTCGAAAAGCTCGTCCTGTCCCTGACCCTCAAGCGCCACGACACCCAGAACTTCACCCTTGTGCAGATCAAACGAGACATCCGAAAGACGGCTGCCTGCCTTCAGCCCGGCCACGCGCAAACGCAGCGCGGCGGTGTCGGCGTGTCTCTGGGCCGGGGCGCGGACGGTGCCTGTTGCCTTGGCAACCTCGGCCCCCAGCATCATCTCGACGATGCGTTCTTCGATCCCGGGCTCGATGGCCACATCTCCGACCGTCTTGCCATCACGCAGCACGGTCGCGCGGTCACACATGCGGGCAATTTCGGTAAAGCGGTGCGAGATGTAGATGATCGACCGCCCCGCATCGGCCTGCGCGCGGATGACGGTCAGAACCCGGTCGACCAGGTCGGTCGGCAGGGCAGCCGTCATCTCGTCCAGCATCAGCACATCCGGTTCGACCGCGAGCGAACGCGCCAGGTCCAGAATGCGCAACGTCGCAAGCGGCAGCTGCCCGATCAGGTCGTCCATGCGCAGATCGGTGATCCCGAGTTCGGCCACCCAATGGCGAAACGGGTCCGGCGGCGTGTCACCCAGCCGCAGGTTGTCGGCGACGTCCAGATCGGGGATCAGCGAGGGTTCCTGATAGACCGGAACCAGTCCCCAGCGCCGGGCGGCAGCGGGCGATCCGACCGTGCTTTCGCGTCCCTTGATGCGGACATGACCCGCATCGGCCTTCAGCGCGCCGGTCAGGATCTTGACGAAGGTCGATTTGCCCGCCCCGTTCGCCCCCATCAGGGCCACGATCTGGCCCTTGGCCACCTGCAGCGACGCATCGTGCAACGCCACAACCGCGCCAAAGCGTTTGGCCACGCCCTTGGCATCGAGAACGGGGGGGGGGGCCGGATCGGTCATCTGGGTTTTCTCAACGAGCGTGCGGCTGACTTGCCCCCCTCGTTGGAAAAGGGGGGCAAGTCCGGCGTGCCCCCCTTGCCGCAGAAGGGGGGCAGGAAAGCCGGTGAGGTTTACTCGCCCGGTCCCTTGCAGGCGATGATCTGGTCCATCGTGTAGGTCGTCCAGCCGGGGATCGACACCGAAACCGGCCATTCGGGCGACAAGTTCGGATTGGCGGCCGAGGCCAGCAGGGCCTTGCCCTCGTCCGTGTTGTTGGCCCACACGACGGGGTCGACCAGAACCGTCTTTTCAGCCGGAGCCTTGCCGTCGAGGATCTGGATTGCCAGTTCGACACCGGCACCACCCACCGAACCTGGGTTGGTCACGGCCGCACCGACGAGACCCTCGACGCTGGACAGCTGACCGACAAAGCCCGCATTGTCCGCGCCCACGATCGGCACCAGCGGCGCGCCGGATTCCACGAAGGCATCGACGATCACGTTGTCGATCCCGGAGGTCCACACACCCTGGAACGGCACGCCTGCGGCGATGATGTCGTTGATCTGCTGCTTGCCCTGGTCCTGCTGCCAGCCGGTGAAGACCTCTTGTGCAATGGTGATGTCCGGAAACTCCGCCATCGCCTTCTTGAAGCCCACGTCGCGGTCGTTGTCCGCCCCGGCCCCTGCGGCGCCACGCATGTAGACGACAGCGCCCTTGCCACCCATCGTCTCGAACAGCCATTTGGCCCCGAGATAGGCATATTCGGTCTGGTTGTTCGACAGGATATAGGCCGAAGGTTCGGTCACGGCCTGGTCGACGGCCACCACGACGATGCCTGCGTCGGTGGCTTCCTTGATCGCCGCATTGATGCCGTCGGCATTGGCAGGGTTGACCACGATGGCGTTGACGCCCGCCTGGATGAGGTTGCGGATGTCTTCAAGTTGGCCCGCGGCGTCGGTGTTGCGATGGGCGATATTCAGGCTTTCGACCTTGCCCGACGCAAGCGCCTGCGCCTTCATCGCGCAGACCATTTCTTCGCGCCAGCCATTGCCCTGCACGGTGTTCGAAATGCCGATCTTGTAGTTTTCGGCGGCCGCCATGCCACCAAAGCCGATGGCCAGTGCCAAGGCCACCGATCCAAACAGATACGTCTTCATTGGTCTTCCTCCCATTCAGGTTCAGGTCTTTGTCGTAACGTCTTGTCTTACTTCACAAACGGACGCAGGACATCCCGCGCCAGCGCAAAGCCGCGCTTGATCGCCGCATCCGATCCCTCGAAATTCCGGTCCTCGTGCTCGATGATGACCGAACCGTTGTATCCGGCGCGGTAGAGCCCGGCAAAGGTCTCGGCCCAGTTCACCTCACCCAAGCCCGGCATGCGGGGAACCTGCCAGCCCATGCCGGCTGACAGGATGCCGTGTTCATAAAGGCCGTCGCGGTCGATCATCAGGTCCTTGGCGTGGACATGCACCATATGCGCGCCGAATTCGCGGATGAAGCGGGGCTGGTCGATCATCTGCCAGACCAGATGGCTGGGGTCGTAATTCATCCCGACCGTGTTGCCCCAGGCCGTGAGGATACGCCGCCAAATCTTTGGTGCATAAGCGATATTGTGCCCCCCGGGCCATTCGTCGGGGGAAAAGATCATCGGGCAATTTTCAAAGCCAAGCGTCACGCCCGCATCGCCTGCATGGGCGACAATCGCGGGAAAGATCTCTTCGGCCCGCGTCCAGTTCTGGTCGACCGTCAGATTGCGGTCGCCGCCGACAAAGGTGTTAACGACCGTGACCCCTATCATCCCTGCGGCGGTGATCACCTTGTTCAGGTGACCGATCACGGCGTCGCGGTGGGCTGCGTCGGCGTGAAGCGGGTTGGGATAGTAGCCAAGCGCCGACACCGTCAGGCCCCTGTCCGCAATCATGCCCATGATCTCGGACCCGCGCGCCGGGGTCATGTCCTCGATTGGCAGGTGCGCGGTCCCGGCATAGCGGCGTTTTTCAGCCCCCGCCGATGGCCAACAGGCGATTTCCAGCGCCTCGAACCCTGCATCCGCGGCCCAGGTCGCGACCTCGGCCAGTCCGGTATCGGCAAAGGGTGCGGTCAGAATACCAAGCTTCATTGCCATCCCCCCGGATCTTCACGCATGCGGCACCTCGACCCAGGCACCTGTCCGCGCGCTTTGCAGGACCGCGTCGCAGACCAGCATTTCATGGTGGCCATCTTCAAAGCTTGCATAGGTCGCGTCTTTGCTGCGCGCGCCATCTGCGATGTCGCGATAGACCTGTGCAAAAAGCGCGTGGAACG
>JANPKV010000314.1:0-1798 GCA_031426185.1 Rhodobacterales bacterium
CGGGGCGCTTTTCAAACCGCGCGTGCCGGGCTAAGCAGGCATGGCAATGGGAGTGATCGCTATGACCGCACGCTGGGCGCTGGCACTGACCTTGACCTTGGCGCTGGCCAGTTGCGGAGGATTTCGCGACTCGCGTCTCAATCCGTTCAACTGGTTCGGTCGGTCCGCCCCGGCGGAACGGGTCGAAGTGGCGGCTGACGTCAATGCCGATCCGCGCCCCCTGGTGGAGACGGTCACCGACATGCAGGTCGATGCCTTTCCGGGCGGGGCCATCGTGCGGGCGACGGGCCTGACGCCCACACAGGGCTGGTGGGAAGCCGAACTGGTCGAATTGCCGATCGACGAAGACGGCGTCCTAGTTCTGGAATTCCGCCTGCTGCCGCCAATTACCCCCACCGATATCAACACAGCCCGGTCGCGCACCGTGACCGTCGGCACATCCTTCAGCGACGTCAAGCTGGCCAAGATCAGCCGCATCGTGGTGCAGGCCAAGACCAACGCCCGCGCATCGGAGCGGTAAGCGGTGGTTGCAGATGGTACGCAGACCGCCCCCCGGGCGTTCTAGGTGCAGCGGGTCATCCGGTCACGACGTCGGTCGGTCGCCGCGGGAATAACCCCTTGCTACAACACGACAACCCGAACTTCGTTGCCCTTGGCCGCCAGACCGACCTCGCCCTTGCAAAGCCTTAGCGCATCGTCGCCGAACGCTTCGCGCCGCCAGCCTTTCAGGGGTTCCACGTCGCGCCCGCCCGCAGCCATGGCATCCAGATCCGCCGAGGATGCGATCAGGCGTGGGGCGACGCCCAAGGTTTCGGATTTCGCCTTGAGCAGCACGCGCAAGAGGTCGGCGAGTGCCGGGTTCACCTGCATCTGGCCATGGTCGTGTTCGGGCTTGGGCAGATCCTCGGGACGAACCTCCATCCCGGCCTTGATCGCCGCCATGATGCCTTCGGCGATCTCGGTCTTGCGGCCTTCGCGCAACAACAGGCGCGACCGGCCAAGTTCCTCCATGGACTGGGGCCGCGTCGAGGCCAGTTCCAGCAAGGCGTCATCCTTCATCACGCGGCTGCGGGGCACGTTCTGGCCTTGCGCATATTCCTCGCGAAACCGCGCCAGTTCGCGCACCACCGCCAGGAACCGGCCCGACGTCGTGCGCGTCTTGATGCGCAGCCAGGCCTCGTCAGGGTGCACGGTGTAGGTCGCAGGATCGGTCAGGATCGCCAGTTCTTCCTCGACCCATGGCGCGCGGCCGTTCTTGGCAAGTTGTGCCGCCAGAAATTCGTAGATCACCCGCAGATGCGTGACATCGGCCAGCGCATAATCCTTTTGCGCATCGCTGAGGGGACGGCGCGACCAGTCGGTAAAGCGGCTCGTCTTGTCGAGATTGGCCTTGGCGATCTTCTTGACCAGCGTTTCATAGCCGACCTGCTCGCCAAAGCCGCAGACCATGGCGGCAACCTGCGTGTCGAACAGAGGCTGCGGAAAGCTGTTGCCTTCGACAAAGAATATCTCAAGGTCCTGCCGGGCGGCGTGGAACACCTTGACCGTCGCCTTGTGGCGAAAGAGGTCATAAAGCGGCTCCAGACTCATCTGGGCGCCCTCGATGGGGTCGATCAGCACAGCATCCCCGTCATCGCCCGGCAGCGCCATCTGAATGAGGCACAGCTTGGACCAATAGGTCCGCTCGCGCAGGAATTCCGTGTCGATGGTGACGTAGGCTTGGGATTTCGCTGCAGCGCAAAATGCGGCAAGATCTTCGGTCGTGGTAATGGTACGCATCGGGCGCCTTATGCTGGCG
>JANPKV010000315.1:0-12767 GCA_031426185.1 Rhodobacterales bacterium
CACAGGATGTGGATCAGCGTGGTCTTGCCGGCGCCGTTGGGTCCCAACAGGGCGAAGGCGGACCGGGCGGGCACCGTCAGGCTGACGTCGTCCAGCGCACGCGTCCGGCCGTAGCGCTTGGAAACAGATTCGACGCGTATCGCGGGCTCGGAGTTCCCGGCGCCTGACATCAGGGTGAAACCTTCGCTGGAAAATCGTATTGTTCAAGGATGCCCGCGATCGTCCCGTCGGCGGTCAGTGCGGCGATGGTTTCGTCCACGGCCGCGCGGAGAAAGGTTTCCTGAGACAACAGCAGCGCGCCCACTCCCAGGCTAGTTGGTGGCAATGGATTCGGATCGATCACGCGCAGGTTCGCGATGGCGTCGCCGCCACGCTGTCTTGACCACAACGTCGGGGCCCAGACCAGGGCGACGTCGACAGTACCGTTCACGAGCGCGTTCAGCGCGGCGTCATTAGAGCTCATCGGGTAGGTCGGCCAGCGCTCTTCTGCGGGCAGCGCCGTAAGGTAGGTGACCAGCCGGACGTGGGCGGACGTCCCCATGCTTGCCCCGATCGGGCGCCCGGGCCCCAGATCCGCTAGCGCGTTAACATCAGGATCGAGGGCGACCAAGACATATGCGGCCTCGTAATAGGGACGTGTCACGCTGGCCCAACCGGCATATCCTCCCGAGATCAGCTTGAACCCCATCTGAATGTCGCAGTGTTCCAGCAAAAGCGCATAGACCTTTGTGATGTCCTCCTGGACCTGTTCGCTTGTGATCGTGTAGCGCACCGGCTCAAGCAGAAGGCCCTGGGCAATGGCGTCTGCAATGGCGGCCGCCACCTCCCAGTCGGGGTCGCGCGGGTCAACGCAGTAGCGAAGCTTGGACTCGTCCAGACGCTTGCCCAACTCCCACTGGTTCGGGGCGTAGGGCCGTTCGAAGAACTCCGGTTCAGCCTGGGCAGAGACCGACGCAGGTGCCAGCGTGAAGATCGACATTGCAGTCACCAGTGCCAGATGCACGACGGTGAAGCGAAAAGGCGTGGATGCTACGGGCAAGATCGTACCTCGCAATGGCACCGGGCGGACCTGAGACAATCAGTTCCGCCCGGACCGTGTTTCACAAGAAGCTCAGGCGATCAATCACCCAGCGCGAAGACGTAGAGCGTCGCAGGGTTGTCCTGAGGCAGCTTGATTTCCGGCGTCAGTGATGCCAACCGACCAAGGCCCGAGGCGAAGTTCGCGACGATCGCCACGTACTGCTTGCCGTCCGCTTCGTAGGTGATCGGGAACGATTCCAGCGAATTGCTGAGTTTGCCACTGGTCCACAACACTTCGCCCGTCTCGTCGTCAAGCGCGAGGAACTTGCGGTCCAGGCTGCCGACGAACACGATGCCGCCCCCGGTCGGAAGGGTTGAGCTGGTGATTGGCGGGCGCTGGCGATACATCCACGTGTCCGAAAGGTCCGTCAGGTTGACCGCACGCACCTGACCGATGTTGCCGTCTCCGTCAGGGTGCTCGACGCGGGTATAGGTCTGCCGTCCACCGCCCGTATAGATCTCGCCCGGGTCGAGCGGCTGCACTGTGGTTTCAGAACAGAACTCCACCATCGGCAGGTAAAGCGTCTTTGTCCGCGGGCTGTAGGCCGTTGCCTGCCAGGCTTTGGCGCCCGGATCAGCCGGACAGTTGAAGGTGGTCTCGCCAATCACTGGGACCGTTTCAGGGTTGATGGTCTTGGCCCCAGTCGTCTGGTCGATCGAAAACACCACGTTCTGCGGGACCGTCTCTTTGGCCCATAGCCACTCGCCGGTGGTCCGGTCAAGCGCCTCGATGATGCCAAGCTTGCCGGTCGTCACGACCATCTGGCGATCTTTGCCCTTGAACGGCAGATCAATGAGCAGGCGCTCGTAAGCGTAGTCAAGGTCCAGCGTGTCGTTCGCGAGGTACTGGTGATACCACTTCAACTCGCCGGTGTTCGGGTCCATGGCCAAGGTCGAATTGGTGTAAAGCGCATTGTTGGTGACGTTCGGATCTGCGCTTTTGGGAGACAGCCCGCTCATCTCCGCGTTCCACGGATAGGGTTGGCCGACGCCTGCGAAGATCAGGTTCTGCTCGGGGTCGTAAGACCCAGAAAGCCAAGCCGATGCGCCAAAGCGGGATTCAAGGGGCACGCCGTTCCAGCTGTTGCCCTCGGGCGTGTCGCCGCGGGCGATGGTATTCACACGCCAGAGTTCTTCGCCGGTATTCACGTCATGCCCGGTATAGAAACAGCCGCCGGGCTGCCCACCGCCGCATCCGGTCGTACCCTGAACGATGACACCGTTGGCGACGAGCGGTCCCGATGTAAAACTGAAGCCATATTTCGAGTTTGCGACCTGCTTGTCCCAGATCAGTTTGCCGGTCTTGGCGTCGAGGGCAAGCAGATGCGCATCGCGTGTCGCGATGATCAGCTTATCTTCGTAGATCGCCTTGGAGCGCTCTCCACCAGGATTCACATCTTCGGGCAGATCGTACTGATACTCCCAGATCAGATCGCCTGTGGCACCGTTGATCGCTTGGATCAGAGTGGTCGAGTTCTGCAGATACAAGATGCCGTCATGGACGAGCGGAGTTTCCTGGGTCCGTCCGCCCGGCGTCATCCCCCAGGCCCAAACCAGGTCTAGTTTGGCGACGTTTTCCTTGTTGATCTCGTCAAGTGGGCTGTAGCCCCAGCCGTTGAACGTGCGGCGCCACATCAGCCAGTCGCCATCTGGCGGGTTCAGCAGCATCTCGGTGGTGACCGGCGTCATCTTGTCGATCGCGCTGTCCTGCGCAAAAGCGGTTGGTGCGTAGAGTCCGAAAGCCAGCACCGACGTCATCAGGATAGTTCTGTGTCCCGATTTATTGAGCATCATGGAATTTCCTCTCTGACCGGGACATTACGCCGCGGTATTTACGTCCTTTGTTTGATCCCGGCAGGCATTTCTTGAGATGTTTTCATCTAAAACAATACGCGGGAACGCCGAGTTGGCGTCAGGTCGTTACGCCGGGAGCCGCCACCCAAGTCAAAACATACCGCTTCCGGTACAGCTTGATCCTCTCATCTGGCCGACTGTTGCGCCAAGACATTTACGCGTTTGCTGCCAGTCAGTTTCTGCCCCGCAGCGAGACACTCTCGCAGCGGCGCCGGCGCCTACTGAAAAAGGGAAAAATCGGGAGAGGTGCCGCTTGCGCATTCAAGTGCGCCTTGGGCGCGACAGACAACGTTGTGCCTGCTGCGACCTCTGCAGTGCCGGGCAAGCGAACGGTCATCAATGCTTCGTCCCCGAAATCGAGGTAGATGAAACTGTCTGCGCCCAGGCTCTCGGAATGGACCGCCACACCCGTCAAGGCGCCGCCTTCGCCCCCGACGATGTCCAGATGCTCCGGCCGGACGCCCACTTTGTGCGCGGGGTGTAGTTGCCAAAACCTCTGGATGTGATGAGTACACAGCTGTAAGAATTTGGTTTGATAATCCGACGATCATCGCAAGTGCAGTAATGGAGTATACCAAGCGGGACCATATAATGGCTGGTTTCTGCGTCAAAATAACCCGCGATGGGCTGAATTTAAGAAGCGTCGACATTCCCGATTTGCAATAGCGCGACATCCTAAAATCGGTGAGCCATGCTGCGCCATTGGTTAAAACGGCATGGCGCAAGCCTTCTTGCCGAAAGAGGGAAGTCGAGGACCTTCGGCTTCATCGAGGCGGAGAAGGCCAGCTTCCGGTCAGCCGGATGTCCATGTCCTTGGCGTCATCCGGAGCGGGTTCTGCGCGGATGCCTGTGCCGGGTGCGGCCTGCACGCTCGGGTTTTCAGCACATGCGTCAAACGAACCGCTCAAGTATCTCACTCACCGTCAGCACGTCTCCAAACTGCTGGATAACGGTTTCCAGCGTCGCGCGGTGTTCATCGTCCGACAGCGCAGCGGTTGCATCGGAGACCATGACAACGCCGAAGTCCATCATCATGGCGTCACGCGCAGTGGATTCGCAGCAGACATTGGTCTTGGTTCCCGCAATCAGAACAGTATCGATGCCAAAGCCGCGCAGGACGCGCTCCAAGCTGGACGACCCCGGAATGAGTGCGCTGTAGCGGTTCTTCAGGATTTTCATGTCACCCTGTTTGACATCCAGTCCAGCCCAGACCTGCTGTCCCTCACGGCCAGGGGCGAGGCTTTGAATGGTTCGGCTGCGAACCTCTGCTGCAACGAAGTGGTCGAAGAAACCGGACCAATCGCTGCCCACCGCCGTCGATACATTAGCGTGGTTGACCCAGATGACATGACCACCCGCCTCGCGCATCCCGGCGGCAAGGCGGTTGATTGGCGCGACAAGGCCCCGCGACAGCGGCACTTCTGCGGGCGCTCCGGGGGCGCAGAAGGTGCCCTGCATGTCGATCACAACAAGTGCGGATCTTGCTGCGACAAGGTGATCGAACAAATGAAGCCTGCCGCGCCGGGCGACTACGCGGTCGATGATGTGCTGGCGGATGGCTACGTCGTGCATCGGTTTTCTCCGTAAAGGTGAGCGGCGCGAGGACCGTCAGAAACTTAGGCCGTCCGAAAACACCCAGATAACGCAGCTGGGGCCATTGGCCGCGTTTTCCCAGCGGTGCGGCTCGGTGGAGAAGAAGTGGATCGTGTCGCCGGGGAAGAGATCATGCACCCGTCCCTCGACATGATAGCGGATGGCACCAGACAGAACGTGGCAGATCTCTTCGCCAGGATGCGTCATGTCTTCTTCTCCCGAACGCGCATCTACCGCCAGTGTGCCGGCACGCGCTTCGAGCACGCCCAAGCCAAAGCTGCCATGCAGATCCATCAAAGCAAGACCCATGCCGGGTAGGTCGAGACGCGGGCGGCGACCTGCCCGTACGACTGAGACTGGCGCCGAGCGGATGGTGTTGCGGCTGGTCAGGAAACCGAGGTTTGCCTCCAGTGAAGCGGCGAGATTGATCGCATGAACGAGGCTTGGATGCATAAGCCCATTCTCGATCTTGCTGATGGTACTGGCCGGCACTCCGCTGGCGTTGGCGAGGTCTGCAAGATTCCAGCCTCGCTCGATGCGCAACGCGCGCAGGGTATCGCCGATGCCGTCGGCGGACCACGTCGGCGCAGGGGCCACGATACTGGTCATGACAAGGGCAGCCGGTCATCCAGTGCGGCGTCCCCCGCCGAGGCGGTTTCGGTGTCCAAAAGCGTGGCGCAGCCGGGGCAGATGAACTGCCGCACAAAGACGCCCGCAAAGCCTGTGTCGTATGCCGGGCCGCCTGCGACCGCTAGCGGCAAGTCACGCGCAACGGCACCGGCCTTCCACGGGGCGGTGGCAGGACCAAGGTCAAATCCGCAGGCAGAGCAAGTGCATACGATGCCGTCGGTCGTGACTGTGGGCAGGATGTAGCGGGTCATTGGACTGCCTCTGGCGCTGCGAGGCGTGCGCTGCGGATCGCAGCGCGCAGGACCGACGTCGCGGCATCGTCAACCGCGCCGGACGAAGATAGCGCCACGCCGTAGATTTCCTTGGCAGCAGAGGACGACACAACACCGCTCGTCACATCGGACGCAACTGCGTTGGGGTCACGGGCGATCGGGTCGCCATATCCACCCCCGCCGTTCCATCGGACATAAAGCGCGTCCCGCCCGCGCAAGGGATAGACGCCCCAAGACACCGGTTCGGCCTTGCCCGGGATCGTCTCCAGCCGGTCAGGTGCGCCGGGGGCACCGTCCGCATCAGCATGGACCCAGACGTACTTGTTGGGCGCACCGGGATATCCGCCCGCGAGGCCTTCAGACATGGGATGCCGCGCGCCCTTGCCCGAAATCACATAATCGATGCCGCCAGCAGGTGCGCGATGCTGCACGATGGCCATCTCTCCCCCGGTCCCGCCCCGGAACTGGCCCGGCCCGCCTGAATCCGCAGCGCGGCGACGGAAGAGATACCGTATCGGGAAAGCCCCCTCGACCGTTTCAACATTCGCCATGCGGCTGATGGGGTTCGGGATCTCGCCGCCGATGTCCACGCCATCGGCAAAGCTGCGTGCCCCGCCTGCGCCCGCGAATGTTTCGGTAAGGATCCCGATGGAGTAGCCACCCCGCTGATTGGCCCCGAATTTGAAGATCGCAAAGTGATTGGCATGCCATACTGCGGTGGCCTGATCGCGAAACGCCTCGGACGCTGCAAGCATCTTGCCGATCGTGGTGCAGGCAGCGTTGTTCACTGACTGGATCGCTCCCACGGTTGCGACCGACACTGGCGCAGGCCGGGTGCAGTTCACAATTGACCCTTCAGGCGCGATCATCTCAACCGGGCGGATCACGCCTTCGTTCCAAGTGATATCGTAGCACAGCAATGGGAACAGCGGCGCGAACAACCCGCCCAGAGCCGCCCATTTCGTACAGTTGATCGAGTGACGGCTTTGCGGGTCCGACCCGGTGAAGTCGAACACCAGGCGGTCATCCGTCTTGGTCATGGTCAGCAACACGCGCGCGGTTTCGCCTTGGACATCAAGGTATTGTCGCGATTGCCATTGTCCGTCAGGCAAGGCGCGCAGCCGGGCGCGGAATAGCTGCTCAGACTGCTCGACAAGCGCCGCACACGCCTCGTCTACCACGGGGGCGGTGTATTTCGTCAGCAGCGCACCCATGCGATCGCGCGCTACATTGCAGCAGGCGATCATCGACCGCAGGTCAAGTGACACCATTTCCGGTGACCGCACCATGTTCAGGATCGTATCCAGAACGTCCTGACGCATCTCGCCCCGGTCCAGCAGTTTCAGCCCGGGGCTGGAAAAACCTTCGGAATAGATGTCGACTGCTTGCGGCGCAAAACCACCGGGGTTCATCGCGCCGATGTCGGTCACATGCACGAAACAGGCCGACCAGGCGACCAGCCGCCCTTCGTGGTGAATGGGCGCGACAAGATAGATGTCCGACGTGTGCAGCGCTGCGGTGTACGGATCGTTCAGGAGATAGACGTCGCCTTCGCCGATCTGGCCCTGAAACCGCCGGATGATTGCCTTGCAAGCCTCGGCCGCGCTGGTCAAGTGGTGCAGGAAGCCGACACCCCCCATCAGGAGAGTGCCATCGGCGCGGTAGAGCGACACCATCAGGTCGTGACCTTCGTTCGTGATCGCGGATCCAGAGACGTGCTTGAGGGTGATGACCGCCTCGTCAACAATACGGAACAGTCGGTGGCGGATGATCGAAAAGGTCATCGGGTCCATGCGGGCCTCCGTTCAGGCGTCAGTTGTGACGACGATGTTGCGCCAGCGGTCCATCCGGGCACGGTGCCCGGTATGCAGGGCGATGGTGGTAATCGGCGTATGGATCACGGCGGGGCCGGTCACCTCGTTGCCGGGACGCAGCCGCGTGAAATCGTAGATGCGGCCGGTTGCCATGCCGCCGATGGTCAGATCGAGGATCGGGCGCTGACCCATCAGCGCAATGGACGGATCGGCGGACCCCTCCTCCTCGGTCGGAAGTTTGGGCCTGGGCATCAGCCCTCGGGCGGTCAGGCGGAACGCGGTCATTTCGATGCCCGCCTCGCGGTAGGCAGAGCCCTTGCCGAACTTGCGTTCATAGAGCGCTTCGAAATCGTCCACCAGTCGGGCAACGCCGGTCGTGTCAAGCGGCGTTGCCGCATGGACCTGTGTCGTGACTTCATGGACCTGACGGCAATACCGCAGGTCGACTGACCATTCCATGCGCTGGCGTTCGGGTTCGATTCCTTCGGCGTTCAGTTGCGCCTTCGCCTTCGTCTCCATCTGGGCGAAGATCGCATTGACCTCGCTCGCATCGGCGGGAGCAGCAAGGGTGCGGGTCGTAGTATACTCATGGGCGATGTCGGCCGAGATGAGCCCGAAGGCGCAGTTGACCGAGGCGGTGTAGGGAATGATCACGCGGCGCACCGACAATTCCTCGCCAAACGCAGCGGCAAGCATACCGCAGGTTCCACCAAAGGCGTGCAGCACGAAATCACGCGGATCCAGCCCGCGTTCGACGGTGATTTCCCGGATCAGGTCGGTGATCTGAGCGCAAGCGATCCGGTAGATTCCTATTGCGGCGGCGGTGGGGTCGAGGCCAAGCGGCTCGGCGACCTGACGCGAGACGGCAGCCACGGCGCCCGCTCGGTCGAGCGTAATCGACCCGCCAAGGAACTGGTCAGGGTCCATGTAGCCAATCAGCAGCATCACGTCGGTGAGCGTCGCCTCCGTGCCGCCCAGACCATAGCAGACTGGTCCCGGGCGCGCGCCGGCAGACCTTGGGCCGACTGAGGGAAGGCGGGTCAAGGGGTCGACCGCGACGATGGAGCCGCCGCCTGCCCCGATCGACACGACTTCGATCTTGGGCGCGATGTAGTGGAACCGGTCCACCATAGGCTCGCGGGCATATTCCAGTTGACCACCTTGAATGACCCCGACCTTGAACGTGGTGCCCCCCATGTCAGCCGCGATGACGTCGCCGTCGCCCATCAGATCGCCAAGGAACTTCGCGCCGATCACGCCGGCGGCAGGCCCGCATTCAATCATCCCGACCGCGCGATCGGCAGCCTCGGCCGCGGGCAGCAAACCGCCGTAACCCTGCATCACCATGGTCGCGCCGCTATAACCGCGCGCGGCCAACAAAGTGGCCAGATCGGTCAGATAATCCCGGGTGATGCGACCGGCATACGCGTTGATCACGGCGGTCGAGCCACGCTCGTATTCTCCGGGAACCGGGGCAATGTCGGATGACAGGGTGACATAGGTGCCGGGGGCCTCGCGCAAGACGATCTCGCGCACCCGCGCCTCATGGGCGGGGTTTAGAAACGACCACAGAAAGCTTACGGCAATCGCCTCGACCCCCTTGTCCTGCACCAGATGTCGGACGGCGGCGGCAACGGATGCTTCGTCCAGCGCAAGAACCTCGTCGCCAAAGCAGTCAGTGCGCTCGGTCACGCCGACCACGGCATCCCGCGCCACAAGGGGCGCCGCGCGGTCGGTCTTGACCGGGTGCTTCATCTGGCCTTCGGTGAGGCCGGCCCAGCGGCCATAGGCGCCGCGCGTGACATGCAGAGTGTCTTCGAATCCCAGCGTCGTGATGAATCCCGTGCGCGCGCCATCACGGGTCAGCACCGCATTGTCCACCACGGTGGAGCCGTGAACAAACAGATGCGTCCGCGACAGCAGATCCTCAAGCGTCAGACCCATCGGGGTCGCTGCCGACTCGATCGAGGCAAGCACACCATGGGCGAAATCGGGCGGCGTCGACAGCGCCTTGCCGATATGGATGCCGCCATCGGATCCGAAGACGATGGTGTCGGTGCAGGTGCCCCCCACATCCGTGGCCACGAGATAGCTGAGCGTCGCGCTGTCCTGCATGGTCCTCACCCGGTTTGTGTTGTGCCGCGGGCATCGGTCACGCAAAGCAGATGCGCCGCCTGTGCGCCGATGCCTGCCAATGACGTCAGCGCGCCGTCTTTTGCGTGGCAGGTGTCGCCTGCCTCCAGGCGCAGCCGGTCGCCTCTGGTGGTGGATACCTGCACCACGCCGTCCAGGACCAGAACCATGACAGCCGCCCCCTTGCTGCCGTCTGGCACCGGGTCCTTGCGCGCGCCTTGTGGCAACAATAGCGAACGGGCCTGCAGAACCGGGTTCACCAGCCCCGCCGACAGGGTGCCGCCGCCCGGTGTCGCCCGCGTGACCGATACGCGGCCCTGCGGGCGGGTGGCTTCGGCCACCAGCTGGTCAATGCTGACGCCCAGCGCGACGGCAAGTGCCACGATGGTGGGAAGGCTTGGGTTGGACCGCCCGGCTTCGACCGCGCGAAGCGTGCTGACGGCCAGTCCGGCCAGGGCAGCCACGTCGGACTGTGTGCGACCCGACGCCAGACGCAGTTCGCGGATAAGGCGACCGAGGCGTGGCAAATCGCTTTTGCCGAAGCGCGGCGTGGACTGTTTCATATTCAAGACATTTGCGCCGATCTTTGAAATATGCAAGCACGCTTTTGATCGCTGATGGACTGGTTGTCATGCGAACCGACCAGGGACTGTTCACCCCACGTGCCCGATCGATCATCCGCTCCGTCGCGCCAGATGGCCCAGAATTTCGCGGCCCCCCGTGATGCCATCGGGCCGGAACAGCAAGATCACCAGCATGAGAACGGCAAGGACCACGTCACCGAACCCCGCCGCTGCCGTCAGTGTCACGCCGGTGCCGGGTAGCGGGATGCCGACCTCGACCAGCCGCAGTATTTCGGTCAGGAGCGAGATGACAAGGCACCCGACGACGGCGCCCGTCAGGCTGCGCATGCCCCCGACCACCAGCATGGTCACCAGAAGAAAGGTCGGGTCGAGATAGAAGCTTTCGACGCGCAGCGTGCCCTGGAAATGGCCGTAAAGCGCGCCGCCCACCCCGCAAAGGAACGCCCCCAGCGTGAACGCACCCAGACGTAGCCGCGCGACCCGGATGCCGCTGGCCTGCGCCGCGACCGCGTCTTCGCGCGATGCGCGCAATGCCAGGGCCCAGCGGGTCTCCTGATAGGCAAATGCCACGACGACCGCCCCGACGGCGAACGCGCAGGCCGTCCAAAGTCCGACATAGGCCTTCAACCCCATGAGCGAGATTTGCCCACCGGTCATGCTGGTCCAGTTGCCCAGCACGATGTAACAAATGAACATCAGCGAAAAGGTGGCAATGGCGGCCGCGATCCCTGACAGGCGCATGATCGGCATTCCCACCACCACCGCCACGACGGCACAGAAAAAGCCGCCGAGGAACGGGCCTGCCAAGGCGGGCAGTTCCGCTGCGGCCAGCCAGGACGGCAGATCGGGCAGGAACATGCCTTTCGGCCCCGTCGGCATGGTCAGCAGGGCCGCGACATAGGCCCCGATCGCCATGAACCCGACGCTGCTGAAATTCAGCACGCCGGAGTTTCCCATGAAGACATAAAGGCCGACGACACAGACCACATTGACCAGAAACAGGATCACCCGGCGCGCCGTCACCGTGTCCGCAATGCCGGCAAGAAGGGTGATCGCCACGATCAGCGCCAAAAGCGCCAAAAGCGGAGCGATGCGCTGGAACAGGGCGCCCATCATATCCGCTCTTTCAAGCCACGGGCAGGGAACAGGCCGTTCGGGCGTACCAGCAGCGCCAGAATGACCAATGCGAACAGAAAAGCCTCGCGGAAGGGTCGCAGATCGGGCGGCAGGTAGGCCTGCAAAAGGGTCGTCACGATCCCGACCAGCAGACCACCGATCACCGCGCCGGGCAGGCTGCCCATGCCACCGATGACCGTGGCGACAAAGGCCGTGATCATCAGCGGCACCCCAAGGCGCGGCTGCACAAAGCCCGATTGCGCCGCAAACAGAAGCGCCACCACCGCCGCCAGCACCCCGCTCAGGGCAAAGGCGACGACGATGACCGCGTTGGCGCGCACACCCGTCAACTGCGCCATCGTGAAATTCTCGGCAGCGGCCCGCATCTGAAGCCCGAAACTCGTGCGCTTCAGAAACAGCGTCAGTGCCAGCAGCAGAACGGCGCAAACGCCAATCGTCACAAGCTTGAGCAGGCTGACCTGCGTGGGGCCAATGCTTACCGCCTGACTGAGGAAGGGCACCGGATCCAGCGACTTGGGGCGCGACCCCAGACCGAAAATCAGCAGTTTCTGGATCAACATCGACACCGCGAAGGACGCGATCATCATGGTTGTCGGATCGGCCCGGCGAAGCGGGCGAAAGGCAATACGTTCGGTGATCACCGCCAGCAGAACGGCGACGAGGACCGCGCCCGAAAACGCCATCACCAGCGGATGGCCCGACAGGGCGAACAGGACATAGGCCGAACACGTGACCAGTTCGGCATGGGCAAAGTTCGCAAGCCGCATCACGCTGAAAATAAGCCCGATCCCCAGTGCGGTCAGGGCATAAAGGCCGCCAAGGCTGAGCGCATCCACGGCGATCTGCACGGCGCTGTTCATGCCCCTGCCCCCGGAAGGTCGAGGCCGAAATAGGCCGCCTCGAAATCCGCTCTGCCGCGCAGATCGGCCGATGCCCCGGCAAGACGGACAGCGCCGGTATTGAGCACATAGGTGCGATCTGACGACCGCAGCGCGCGGTCGGCGTTCTGTTCCACGACCAGAACCGTGACGCCCCGCGCGCGGACCTGTTCGATAAGGTCGTAGACCTGATCGGTGATCTTCGGCGCCAGCCCCAGCGACGGTTCGTCCAGCATCAGCAGGGTCGGGCTCGACAGCACGCCCCGGGCGATCACCAGCATCTGCTGCTCGCCGCCCGACAGGGTGCCTGCGGGTGTGTGGCGGCGTTCGGACAGGATCGGAAACAGGTCCATGTAGGTGTCGATTTCTTCGGCGACCTTGGCGCGGTCGGTGCGGATGGTGGCGCCCAGCCGCAGGTTTTCCAGCACTGTCAGGCCGGCGAACACATGGCGGCCTTCGGGCACAAGTGCGATGCCGCGTCGAACGGTACGTTCCAGCGCCTGCCCCGCAATCGGGTCGCCGCGAAAAAGGACCGTGCCCCCCGCAGGCCGCACCAGCCCGGCAATACACGACAGAAGGGTCGACTTTCCGGCCCCGTTCGGGCCGACGATGGCCACGATCTCACCGCTGTCCACATGCAGGCTGACGCCGCGCAGGGCGGCAATGCGCCCGTAGGACACGGCCAGATCATCGATGGCCAGAAGCACGGTCATATCGCGCCTGTCCCGAGATAGGCCGACCGGAACACCGGGTTTTCAAACACCTCGGCAGGGGTGCCCTTGGCAATGGTGC
>JANPKV010000316.1:0-12392 GCA_031426185.1 Rhodobacterales bacterium
CGGTGGCCGACGCCGCCGACCAGAACCGCACGCTGGATGAAGCCGGCGAATGGCTGGTGATGATGGGCGTGTGTACCCACCTTGGCTGCGTGCCCTTGGGTGACGGGTCGGGCGACTTTGGCGGCTGGTTCTGCCCCTGCCATGGCTCGCATTACGATACCTCAGGTCGCATCCGCAAAGGTCCGGCCCCGCGCAACCTGCCCGTGCCGGTTGCCGTGTTCGAAAATGAAACCACCATCAAGCTCGGGTAAGGGGAAACATCATGGCCGGAATTCCGCACGACCACTATGAGCCCAAGACGGGCGGCGAAAAGTGGCTTTATTCGCGTCTGCCCATCGTTGGGTTGGCATATGACACCATCATGGCCCCCACGCCCAAAAACCTGAACTGGATGTGGATCTGGGGCATCGTCCTGACCTTCTGTCTCGCGATGCAGATCATCACCGGGATCGTGTTGGTCATGCACTACACCCCCCACGTCGATCAGGCGTTTGCCAGCGTTGAACACATCATGCGCAACGTGAACGGCGGCTACATGCTGCGCTATCTACACGCCAACGGCGCGTCACTGTTCTTTGTGGCCGTGTATCTGCACATTTTCCGTGGGCTCTATTACGGGTCCTACAAAGCCCCGCGTGAGGTGACATGGATCATCGGCATGTTGATCTATCTTGCGATGATGGCGACGGCCTTCATGGGCTACGTCCTGCCCTGGGGCCAGATGTCGTTCTGGGGGGCCACCGTGATCACCGGCCTGTTCGGCGCGATCCCCGGCGTGGGTGCCCCGATCCAGACATGGTTGCTCGGCGGCCCTGCGGTGGACAATGCCACCCTGAACCGCTTCTTCAGCCTGCACTATCTGCTGCCCTTCGTGATTGCAGGCCTTGTCGCCGTGCATATCTGGGCCTTCCACACCACCGGCAACAACAACCCCACCGGGGTTGAGGTCCGCCGCGGATCCAAGGCCGAGGCTGACCGTGACACCCTGCCCTTCTGGCCCTACTTCGTGATCAAAGACCTGTTCGCGCTTGCCGTAATCCTGACCATCTTCTTTGCGGTCGTGGGCTTCATGCCGAACTATCTGGGCCACCCCGACAACTATATCGAGGCCAACCCGCTCTCGACCCCCAAGCACATCGTGCCGGAATGGTACTTCCTGCCGTTCTACGCGATCCTTCGGGCCTTTACCGATGACGTGTGGGTGGTGATTCTCGCGAACTGGCTATCGTTCGGCATCATCGACGCCAAGTTCTTCGGCGTGTTGGCGATGTTCGGTGCGATCGCGGTCATGGCCCTTGCGCCCTGGCTCGACACGTCGTCGGTCCGCTCGGGTCGCTATCGCCCGATGTTCAAGTGGTGGTTTGCGCTTCTTGTCGTGACGTTCATCGTGCTGATGTGGGCGGGCGCCATGCCAGCCGAGGAACCCTATGCCACGATCTCGCTGATCGCCTCGGCCTACTGGTTTGCGTATTTCCTGATCATCCTGCCGCTTCTGGGCGTGATCGAGAAACCCCTGCCGCAGCCCACCACCATCGAAGACGACTTCAACGCCCATTACTCTGCGTCGACGGGCGGCACCAAGACCGTCGCGGCCGAGTGAGAAAGGAACTGACGACCATGTTCAGGAACATCGCACTCACCGCCGCATCGGCACTGGCCCTTTCCGCAAGCGTTGCCCTCGCGGCCGGCGAGGCCCCTCATATCGAGGATGTGGCCTTTGCCCATGAAGGCCCGTTCGGCACGTTTGACCAGATGCAGTTGCAGCGCGGCCTGCAGGTCTACACCGAGGTCTGTTCGGCCTGCCACGGGCTGAGATATGTGCCGATCCGTACCCTGTCGGATGAGGGTGGTCCGATGCTGCCCGAAGATCAGGTGCGCGCCTATGCGGCGGCGTTCCCGGTGAATGACGAAGACAGCAACCGCCAGCTATACGATGTTGCGGCGGGCGCCTTTCGTCCGCTAACGCCTACCGACAACTTTCCCGCGCATAACCTTGCCGGAGCCCCCGACCTCAGCATGATGGCCAAGGCGCGTGCCGGGTTTTCGGGCCCTTACGGCACCGGCATGAACCAGTTGTTCAAGGGGATGGGCGGGGCGGAATATATCCACGCGCTGCTGGTGGGATATGAAGAACCGCCCGCATGTGCTGCGGATTTCGAATCTGACGGTTACTACAACACGGTCTTTACCAAGGGTGCCATCCCCGACACCTGCAAGGACGAAGCGGGCCACTCGACGATTCCGGGCAGCTGGATCGCGATGGGGCCACCGTTGTCCGATGACGTGGTCACCTATGCCGACGGCACGCCTGCAACCGTCGACCAGCTTTCGATGGATGTGTCGTCCTTCCTGATGTGGGCCGCTGAACCCAAACTGGTGGCGCGCAAGGAGGCAGGCTTCAAGGCGGTGCTTTTCCTGATCGTTCTGGCCTCGCTTTTGTACCTGACGAACAAGCGGCTCTGGGCCGGGGTAAAGGGCAAGAAGCACGCCTGACCCTGACAAAGATCGCGACAGGAACCCCCCGCCCGAACACGGCGGGGGTTTTCAATTCAGGTTCCCAGATAGGTGGCCAGTGCGGCGGGTGGATCTGCGAACAGGACTGCCGTGGTCATGGGCGCTGTCGCCACGCCATCTGCCACCAGCACCGTCCGGTCGGCGAACCCGCGCGCGTCGCGGGGGTCATGCGTGACCATCAGAACGGTGGCGCCGGTCTCGGTCGCCACCTCGGCCACCAGCGCCAGCATTTCGGCCTTGAGCGCCGGGCCAAGGGCGGCAAAGGGCTCGTCCAGCAGCAAGACCGGGCGCGCGCGCAACAGGGCGCGTGCCAGCGCTGCACGGCCGACCTGTCCACCCGACAGCTGGGCCGGTCTGCGCGCGCCAAAGCCCGCAAGGCCGACCCGCGTCAGTGCTGCTTCCACCCGCAAGGTTTCGTCCTGGGTCAGCTTCAGGTTGACGCGCAGACCCAGGCCGAGGTTCTGCGCAAGTGTCAGATGCGGAAACAGATTCTGGTCCTGGAACAGGATGCTGACCGGCCGGTCGCCCGGCGCGACGCCGTCAAGGTCGCGCCCCTTCCACCGGATGGCGCCGGATGTGGGGGCAAAGTACCCCCCGATAGCCGACAGCAAGGTCGACTTGCCGGCACCCGACGGCCCGATGATCGCGATGCGCTCGCCGGGGTCCACGGTCCAGTCGGCGGTCAGACGAAACTCATCCTGGGTCAGAAGAAGGTGATCAAGCTGCAGCACGGCGGCCTCCCCAGTCGCAGATCCAGAACAGCGCAAAACTCAAGGTGACCAGCAAGAGCGCGGCCGCCGCCGCAGCCTCCATCCGGTAAGAGCCCATCAACTGCTGCACCAGCAAGGGCAGCGTGGCCTGCGACTCGCCCGCAAAAAGCGCGATCACGCCCAGATCTCCCATCGACAGGGCGGCCGCAATCCCCGCGCCGAATCCCAGCGGCCGGGCCAGTCGCGGCAGAACGAGCCAGCGCCAACGGGCAAAGCCTTGTAGCCCCAGACTGTCCGCCAGACGGCCATAGTCGGCCGCAAGGGCGCGCGCCTCCGGCAGCAAAAGCCGGTAGACATAAGGCAGCGACAGGGCAGTGTTGACCAGCACGGTCACCGGCAACGCCAGGGATGTGGGCGAAGCAAAGGGGTGCACGATCAGAAACAACCCGGTTCCCAGCACCAGCCCCGACGCGGCAAGCGGCACCACCGCCGCAGCCTCGATGATCGCAGCCCCCCTTGCCCGCGATGCGACGGCAACGGCCATCACCAGCGCCATCGAAACGGTGATGCAGGTGGAAATCGCCGCGACAGCGATGGAGCGCAACGAAGCCCCCAGTACCGAGGTCGGCAGATCGAACAGCCCCGGCACGCCGCGCAGGATGACTGCGGCCAGCGGCACCAAAAGAAACAGCGCGGCGGCACCGATCACCCCGACATCCACGACCTGCCGCCAACCACGCGGCGCACCTAATGCCATCTGGCGGTCCAGACCTGCACCGAACCCTGCCGGACGCACCACCGCCCAAGCCAACCCGGCTGCAGCCGCACAGATCGCGAACTGGACCAGTGCCAGCAGCGCAGCCCGACCGAGGTCGAAGTCAAACCGCACCGCCTGATAGATCGCAAGCTCCACGGTCGTCGCCCTTGGTCCGCCGCCCAGCGTCAGCACCACGGCAAAGCTGGTCAGGCAGATCACGAAGATGACCAGTGCCGCGCCTGGCAGAACGCTTCGCAGCATCGGTCGCTCAAGGTGCCGTGCGACTTCGGCCGGGCCGAACCCCAGGGATGCCGCCAGCCGGAACCGCTCGGTCGGGATCGCCTGCCAGCCCTGCAGGATCATCCTCACCGCCAGCGGCATATTCAGGAACACATGCGCCAGAACCACGCCGTGAAGGCCGTAGATCGACACTTGTGGCAGCCCAGCCATCGCGCCAAAGTCGTTCATCATCCCGGACCGGCCAAAGACCGCAAGCAAGCCCAGCACCGCGACGATGGCGGGCAGCAGGAATGGCGCGCCCATCAGGGTGATCAGCGCGCCCCGGCCCGCGAACCGCCGTCGCGCCAGTGCCCGGGCCACCGGGATCGCCAGAAGGGTCGAAAAGATCGCCGAAAGCAGAGCCTGGAAAATGCTGAACCGCACTGCGGCCCAGTCGGCAGGGGCCAGCGCAAAGCCCGTCGCGCGGCTGGCAACAGCGACCAGCGGAACGGCAACCAGTGCCAGCAGCAACGCTGCCGGCACCAGCGCGACCCTGTTCAGCGGACGAGCGCTGTCTGCCATTCCGCCAAAGCCCCATCCCGCGCGGCTGCAGCCTCGGCCGGCGGCATCAACAGCGACTTTGCGGGTCGAAAGGCATCAAACCCGTCAGGCAGCCCGGTGGACGGCGTCTTGGCCGGATACATCCAGTTGGTCTGCGGGATCACCGACTGAAACCCGTCCGACAGCATGAAAGCCAGGAACTGATCCGCCAGCGCGGGTTGATCCGTGGCCGCGAGCTTTCCGGCCACCTCGATCTGCAGGTAGTGTCCTTCGTCGAACAGGGCCGCTGCCTTGCTGTCATCGCTTTCGGCGATCAGGTGGTAGGCGGGCGAGGTGGTGTAGCTGAGGACCATGTCAGCCTCGCCTTCAAGAAACAGCCCGTAGGCTTCGGACCAGCCGGGGGTCACGGTCACGATATTGTCGGCAAGTCCCGCCCAGATCTCTGCCGCCTGGTCGCCATGGGCCGCCTTGACCCAAAGCAGCAGGCCCAGTCCGGGGGTGGAAGACCGCGGGTCCTGAATGATGATCTTCAGGTCGCTGGCTGCGAGGTCCGCAAAAGATGTCGGCGGCGTTGCAAGCCTGGTCTTGTCATAGACAAAGGCAAACCAACCCCAGTCGAAAGGCACGAATAGCGGGTCCGAGAATTCCACCGGCAGGTCGGTCGTGGCCACCACCCCATGCGGCGCGAAAAGGCCGGTCGCCGTGGCTGCGGCGGTCAGGCCGGTATCCAGGCCAAGGACCACATCTGCGTCGGATGCGTCCCCTTCAAGCTGCACCCGCGCCAGCAGCGCCGCCCCGTCGCCCGCGCCAACAAAGCGCAGGTCGCAGGTGCAGGTCGCCTCGAATGCGGTCTCGATGGCGGGACCGGGGCCCCATTCCGAGATGAAGCTGTCATAAGTCAGCACTGTCAGGACAGGCGTTTCCGCCAGCGCCGGGATGGCGATGGTGGCAAGGCCCGCAGCAAGGAGTTTGGTCTTCATATGGTTTCTCCATGTGCGACGAATGGTCGGGGATGGAGTAACCCATGCACCTTCCCTCCGCCGGTATGATCCGGTTCAGGTTCGACGGGTTCGCAACTGCATCTCAGCCGGCGGGTGTTTCCACCCTTGGGCACCCCGAGGTACCGACGAAGATAGCGGCGCGCGTCCCGGGTGCAAGGGCGAAATCCCTTGAGCCGCTGGCGGGCCAAGGCTAGACCCCGACAAAAGGGAGTGCGTCCATGTCCTTCAACACCTTTGGCCACATGTTCCGTGTCACCACCTGGGGGGAAAGCCACGGGCCCGCGATCGGGTGTACGGTCGATGGCTGCCCGCCCGGCATCGCACTCAGCGAGGCGGACCTGCAGCCGTGGCTCGACGCGCGAAAGCCGGGGCAGAACAAGTTCACCACCCAGCGCAAGGAGGCGGACGAGGTCCGCATCCTGTCGGGGGTGTTCGAGGGCCGCACGACGGGGACCCCGATCCAGCTGTTGATCGAGAACACCGACCAGCGGTCCAAGGATTATTCCGACATCGCCCAGGCCTTCCGGCCCGGGCACGCGGACATCACCTATCACCAGAAATACGGGCTGCGCGATTATCGCGGCGGTGGGCGGTCCTCGGCGCGGGAGACGGCAGCGCGGGTGGCGGCAGGGGGTGTCGCGCGCGCTGTGTTGGCGACGATGCTGCCGGACCTGAAGATCACGGGGTACATGGTCCAGATGGGGACGCTCGGCATCGACCGCGCACGGTTTGATGCGACCGAGATCCCGCGCAACCCCTTTTGGGTGCCGGACGCGGTGGCGGCGGGCGAATGGGCTGCGTATCTGGATGACCTGCGGAAATCCCACAACTCGGTCGGCGCGGTGATCGAGGTGGTGGCGTCCGGTGTGCCTGCGGGGCTGGGCGCGCCGCTTTATGGCAAGCTCGACGCGGATCTTGCCGCCGGGATGATGTCGATCAACGCCGTCAAGGCGGTGGAGATCGGCGACGGCATGGCGGTGGCGGGGCTGACCGGTGTCGAGAATGCCGACGAGATCCGGATGGGGCCCCAGGGGCCGGACTATCTGTCCAACCATGCCGGGGGGATATTGGGCGGGATCTCGACCGGCCAGCCGGTGGTGTGCCGGTTCGCGGTCAAGCCGACCTCGTCGATCCTGACCCCCCGCCAGACCGTGACAGCGGGCGGCGCGGAGGTGGATCTGGTCACCAAGGGGCGGCACGATCCTTGCGTGGGGATCCGGGCGGTGCCGGTGGGAGAGGCGATGATGGCTTGTATCTTGCTGGACCACGTTTTGCGGGACCGGGGGCAGACGGGAGGGGTCCGGGGGGTGGTGGGGTAGGGTGTTGCGGGTTGGGCGCGGCGCGAAGCATTGAGATCGCGGTAGTGCAGGTCCAAGGACAAGCGGGCGCGGGCGTTCTATCTGCGCGGTGCCGAGTTCGGGGAGTTTCCGGCGGAGAGCCGGGTGCTGTTTCTGGCGATCGAGACGGTGGTGGGGGCGGTGGGGTGAGGGGGATAAGCAAATGCGTTCTTCACTTTACGCGGATTCTCGACTGTGCAAGAATCAGTTTCGGACTACATCCCGCAACCTAACGCACTGGCAAAGATGACCTTTCCTTTAAAGCCTCGCGTCATCTATGGAACCAACCCACTCAAGGAAGTGGTCTGTCAACTGCGATTTCCCCGTTTGTTCCTTTTGGACGAGCGAGTGCCTTCAGAGTTTCAGAGGAACTTAGGTACTGGGTATCCTCACATCGAGACGCGCGAAGTCGCGAGTTTCGCATTTGGAGGCCTTGAGGCGGCAACTGCACCGATCAGCAGACGTGTCATCTATGACTTCATTTCGACCGACCGCACCTATGTCGTTTCAATTTCAAGCGAGTTTTTGGCCCTAAGGGCCGAGCGCTACACGAAGTGGGAGGACTTCTTTGCTCACTTGAGGACTGCTGCCGACGCTTTGTTTGCTAGTTACACGATTCCAAATTTCTCGCGACTCGGGCTTCGCTACATTAATTTCATTGATAAGGTTGGCCTTGGACTCGCCGAAGAAAAGTGGAGCGATCTCATAAGAGGCTCTGCCCTTGGTTTGATAGGCGATTCAGACTTGGAAGCGGAGAGTGTTTTGGAAGGTAGTTCCTCAACACTTCTGCGCTTAGAAAAAGGTGCTGTTGCGCTTAATTGTGGTTTGCTGCGAGAGCAGGATCAGCCGCAAAAGTATGTAATAGACTGTGATTTCTTCTACGACCAACCAATCGAGAACCCAGATGATGCTTACAGCTTACTCGCCGACTACAACCACGCTGCAAGAAACGCGTTCCGCTGGTTCATCAAGGATCAACTCCATGATGCGCTCGGACCTTCCAGGGTTTAAGTGGAAGACTAGCGATTTTCAGAATCGCGCAGATTCGGGTTATTCTGACGTTCTTCTAGCCGAGGCCATGTCGAAGATACAATCCAGTTTTGATAGGATTCAAGAGCTGTCTGGCGCACACGCAGAAAGCTATATTTCACGAATTGGCAATCGTCAATTAATAGAGCCTGAGCCTAGTCGCGCTATCGAGGTAAGTTGGTTATTCTTAGCTCTAAGCGAAGGCGTGGATGCTAATCCAACTGTTGCTGACCTCGCTAAATACGTTCGAGGAGTGAATTCGATTGTTGCACAGCACAAGTATTCCCTGATGGATATGGCGCTTGCTAGTTTGAGCACTGGCGTTGGTCAGATTTCTACCGGAACACTTGTTGTTCTCGCAAGATCTATTTCACCGATTGGGTCGCATTTACAATTTTGGCGCAGCTTTCTGAAAAGTGCTAAAATGGCTTTGGACCAGCGCGGCCTTGAAAGCGGGAAACTACTCAAAGGTTTAATCTAGTTCATGACAATTGTGAGTCCTCCGGGAGCAACGTTAGGTGTGGATGATCTGATTTGGGTTGGAATAGTTGAACCGCAAGCTGGCCAGAGGCACTGTGGCTTCATATACAGAATTGGGAGTGGTGAAAGGCTCCTTCACCTAGCGTTTCACTACGACCTGCGAGACGAAATTTATAATGGAACCTACTGGTCAGCACCTCTAGGCCTTGACATTTACAACCAAGCGGCGCTGGCGGCAATAGTTAGTACAATCGCGGCAGGTGAAGCGCGGGTTCCATATGGTTTTGATTTCAGTGGTGAAGTGTTCGATAAGGCAAACGGTGATATACTCAATGTGCCGCCTGGAGTCGGCTTAACCTGCGCTACATTCATACTGGCGGTTTTACGAACACATGGCTTTCAACCTACGAACTCTGACACATGGATAGTCCGGCCAACCGATCAGCGTTGGCAGAATAGGCTAATCCACTATATGGAGAGCGCTGGAGCCTCAGTCGAGCACATATCTGCAGTGAGAAGCCAACCTGCATCTGCCCGCTTTAGACCGGAAGAAGTTGTTGGTTGCGTTGCTATTGACAGTGGCGAGTGGCCGGTTGAGTTCGACCATGCATTGGCACTCGCAGCAGAGGTACTAACAGATATGGGTATCGCGGCCTGACTTCTTTAGACCACCCCCCCTCACCGTGGCTGCAGCATCTGCTCCACCAGATCGAACACGTCGTCCATCAGCCCGCCCCGCTTCGCCTCTGGCCCGGTGAACCTCAATATCCAGCCGTTCTCAAACTGCTCACGCCGGATCGTCAGGCCCCGCTTCAGGTGAAACAACCTGCCGGACCACATTGGCGCAGACAGGCATGTGTGGGTGCGCGGGGGGTCGTGGGGTAAACCCAACCGCTGCCGCTTGTGCCGGCAAGCAGGGCGCGCTAGCGGTGTGCGGCCATGTCCCCGATCCGCCTCGTCCTTGCCGATCCAGCCTTGCGCGTTGCCGGGGCTGTGATGTTCCTGCAAGGCGCGGTCGTCTGCAGCATCGGGCCGTATTTCTCGACCCTGGCGGTGCATGATTTCGGCTTTGGCAATGGCGGATTTGCCGTGTTGCTGACGATTTCGTCGGTAATGTCGGTGGCCGCAGCGGTGCTTGCAGGGATCCGCGCGGACCAGACGACCAACCGGCGGGGCATCGTGCTTTGGTCCGTCGTTTGCCTTGTCTTGGCGATGGCGCTGATGACGCTGATCCCGGGGCCCGCGGTCTTTGTCGTGGCGATGGCGCTGCTGCTCCCGTTGTCCTCGGTCACGTTCGGTCAGGTCTTTGCGCTGACGCGTCTGGTCTGCACCGCCTATCCGCCGGAAAGTCGCGACGGCATCATGGTAGTGATCCGCGCGGTCTTTGCCGCGCCGTTCGTGATCGTGCTGCCGCTGTGGTCGGTGGTGTTCGCACGCGGCGCGCCCGTTGCGATGGTCTTTCCGGTCGGACTGGCGATGGCCTTGGCGATGCTGGCGGCGGTGGCATGGTACTGGCCCAAGGACGGTCAGGCCGCCTGGCAAGACAACCGAAGCGGGCTGAACCTGCGCGCTGCGTTGGCCGAGATCGCAGCATCGCACCGGATCGGCCGCGTGCTGGCGCTGGGAGCCGTCAGTGCGGCCTCTACGGTCTATATCGCCCTGATCTCTCTGATCATGATCCCCAGCATCGGACGCGGGCCTGCGGATGTGGCGCTTTATGTCGGGCTTGTCGCGGGCCTGGAAGTGCCCTTCATGCTTTTGGTGCCCGGCATGTCGGCCGGACGAAGCCGCACGACGATGATTCTGGCGGGTACAGGGCTTTATGCGCTGCATGTCATGATGTTGCCGGTTCTGGCAGGATCTTCGCTGGTCTGGGCGCTTGTCCTTCCCGCAGCCATCGGGGGGGCCGTGACGCTGACCTTGCCGATCGCCTACATGCAGGATCTGCTGGCGGACCGACCGGGCGCGGGTGCGTCACTCATGGCGGTGCAGCGACTGGCGGGCGATGCGATCGCGGCGGGATGCTTTGTCGTCGGCAGCACGCTTTGGGGTTACGGTCTGGTTGCAGCACTTGGTGGGGCGGTATCTCTGGCAGGTGCGTTCGCGCTTTGGCGTGCTGACCGCTCCGGTTGAGGCAAGGGGGCACTAGGGTTCCACCTGTGTCTGGCGCGACCACTGGACCGCGAGGATCCCTGCCATGGTGATGGCAACCCCCAGGACGTCCAGCGCATGAATGCTTTCCCCCAACACCAGGGCCGCTATCGCGACGCCGAAGAACGGATTCAGGAAATGCCATGTCGAAGCGCGCACCGCGCCGACGCGCTGCACCAGCGTGAACCACAGCAGGGTGGCCGCAACCCCTGGCACGAGGACCTGATAGATGAACGCGGCGATAAAGCCTGGGTGAAGGCGCAGGTAATGCGGCTCCAGCGGGACCGCGACGACCGCCAAAGCGACAGACCCCACCAGCATCTGCAATCCGACCACCATCAACAGGTTTCCCCCGGTGGAGGCCCCCCTCAGCGTCAGTGTGGCCACCGCAAGGGCAAGCGCGCCCAGAACGCAAAGCGCGACGCTGACCGGATCGGCCCCGGCGCTGATTCTGCTCGCCATGATCAGGACAACCCCCGCCATGCCGGCAACCAGGCCCGCCAGACCCAGTCGCGACACCACCTCTCCGCGCAGGGCCCAGCCGAGTACGGCCACCAGCAAGGGCATCGAGGCGGCGATGATCGCGGCAAGCGACGCGTCGACCTTTTGCATCGCCACCCAGTTCAGCCCCAGATACAGCGCGTTCTGGCACAGGCCGAACACAACGACCGACCGCGCCTGCGCCGAGGTCAAGCGCCAGGACTGGCCCAGGGCAAGGGCGATGAAAACGGCCAGCGCGCCCGAGATCGCAAAGCGGACTGCCAGGGCGGTCAGCGGCGGTGCATTGGCGACAATGATGCGGGTGGTCGCGAAAGCCGACGACCACATCAACGCGAAAAGGATCCCCATGAGGCCTGCGCGCAGATCCATCAGGACTTGGGCGGCTGCCAAAGTTCGACCGGGTTGCCCTCGGGGTCGTGAATGCGGGCGAAATGACCGTAGCTGCCGTCGCCGTCCCAATCAGGTCGTGTCTCGACCGTGATGCCGGCGGCCTTGAGGGCGGTGATCAGCGCGGGCAGGTCGTCGACGCGAAAATTGACCATCCACTGGCGGTCAGCGGGGAAATAGTCGCTGTCGCGGGTAAAGGGCGCGAAGACAGTGGGGCCGGCCTCCTGGGTCCAGACGCTTTCGGACATGTCGATGCCAAGGTGGCGGCGGTACCAGTCGGTTTGGGCCGCAGGGTCGCCTGCCCGAAAGAAAAGACCGCCGATGCCGGTTGCGCGTGCCATGCGTGTTGCCCCAAATGCAAAGGGTCGCCCTTGCGGGACGACCCTATACCACATCAACCAGCCCGAGAAGATCAGGCGTTGACGCTGTCCTTCAGCGCCTTTGCGATAGCGAAACGGACCTGCTTGTCGGCCGCTTTGGTCATGGTCTCGCCGGTGGCGGGGTTGCGAACCTGACGTTCCGGGCGCGATTTGCAAGCAACCTTGCCAAGGCCTGGCAGGACGACCGTGCCACCGCTGGCCACTTCGCGCGTCACGATCGATGCAATGGCATCCATCGCAGCGGCGGCGGTCTTCTTGTCCGCGCCCATCGCGTCGGCAACAGCGGCCACAAGCTGTGTCTTTGTCATTGCTTTGGACATTATGCGTTCCTTTTCCATCCCGAGTTGGCAGATTTATGACGCCCC
>JANPKV010000317.1:0-12216 GCA_031426185.1 Rhodobacterales bacterium
GGGCGCGCGGAACTGATGGAACGCATCAAGGCGACCGGATCCATCTCGGCTGCGGGCCGTGCCATGGGGATGAGCTATCGGCGCGCCTGGACATTGGTCGAAACGCTGAACGCGGCTTTTCAGACGCCCCTGATCGAAAGCGTCCGGGGCGGCGCGGGCGGCGGCGGTGCGCGGCTGACCGAAACCGGCCTGCGTGTGCTGGACCATTACCGCAGGATCGAGGCGGCAACGCTGTCGGCTGGCGGGGCCGACATCGCCGCCATCCGGTCGCTGCTGCGTGCAGGCGATATGTCGGGCGGGAAATAACGATTGACGCCCCGCCAGTTGGCTCGGCTATATACGGCGGAACATAACGACCGGACCCTGTGCATGATCCGCGCGACTTGTCTTTGCTGTCTTGTCTTGTGCGCGGCCTGCACTGGGTTACGGCCCGCACAGGCCGACGAGTTGACCATCTTTGCCGCCGCCTCGCTCAAGACAGCGCTCGATGCGGTGGCGGCGGATTGGCAAGCGGCGACCGGCGACACGGTGTCGATATCCTACGGGGGCACGTCGGCGCTGGCGCGGCAGATCCAGCAAGGCGCGCCCGCCGATATCTTTGTCTCTTCGTCCTCTGACTGGATGAACGTGCTGGCCGAAAGCGGAAGGATACAGGCCGGGACCCGCCGCGACCTTTTCGGCAACACCCTCGTGCTGGTGGCACATGACGCGGGCCTTCCATCGGTCAAGATCGGCCCGGACCTCGACCTTGCCGGCATGCTGGCGGGGCGCAAGCTGTCCATGGCGTTGGTGGACTCCGTGCCGGCAGGCCAGTACGGCAAAGCTGCACTCGACCATCTCGGGCTCTGGTCTTCTGTGAAGGCCAACGTGGTTCAGTCCGAAAACGTCCGCGCTGCCCTGTCACTGGTCGCGTTGGGTGAGGCACCCTTGGGGATCGTCTACGGCTCGGACGCGATCGCCGACGACGCGGCCGATGATGCTGTGACGGTGATCGGAACCTTTCCCACCGACACTCACCCTCTGATCACCTTTCCAGCGGCGCTGGTGGCAGACAGCGACGCCCCCGGCGCTGCCCCATTTCTCCATCATTTATCCTCGGACGCGGCGGATGCCATCTTCGCCGCCCAGGGATTTCTAATCCTGAACTAGGGGGAAAGACGCTTGGCGGACTGGCTGACGACCGAAGGCTGGCAGGCGGTCGCACTGTCGTTGCGGGTGTCCTTCTGGGCCACCCTCATCAGCCTACCGTTCGGCATCCTCGTGGCCTACGCTCTGGCCAGGTGGAATTTCTGGGGCAAGCAGGTGCTGAACGGCCTTGTGCATCTGCCCCTGATCCTGCCGCCCGTCGTCACCGGATACCTATTGCTTGTCACCTTCGGGACACAAGGACCGGTCGGGCGCATCCTGAACGACGGGTTTGGCATCGTCCTCGCGTTCCGCTGGACCGGGGCCGCGCTTGCTGCCGCCGTGATGGCTTTTCCGCTGATGGTCCGCGCCATCCGTCTGTCGCTGGAGGCAGTGGACCCGAAACTGGAGCAAGCCGCGGGCACGCTTGGGGCGTCGCGAATTTGGGCATTCACGACGGTGACCTTGCCCTTGATCCTGCCCGGCATCATCGTGGGCTCGATCCTGGCCTTTGCCAAGGCGATGGGCGAGTTTGGCGCGACGATCACCTTCGTTGCCAACATCCCCGGCCAGACCCAGACCCTGCCATCGGCGATCTATGCGTTTTTGCAGGTGCCCGGCGGCGACGGTGCGGCGTTCCGGCTGGTCGCGATTTCCATCGCCGTAGCGATGCTGGCATTGATCCTGGCAGAGTGGGCCAGCCGCGCCGTGGCACGACGGATCGGCGCGTCATGACGTTGCATGTGGACCTTGCCCACCGTCTGCCGGGCTTCACGCTCGATCTCGCCTTTTCTGCCCCGCCGGGGATCACCGCCCTTTTCGGGCAATCCGGGGCGGGCAAGACCACCGTCGTCAACGCGATTGCCGGCCTCTTGCAGCCGGATCGTGGCCGGATCGCGCTGGACCAGACGCTTTTGCTTGATACCGCACAAAGGGTTGCGGTCCCCGTCCACAAGCGGCGGATCGGCTACGTCTTTCAGGAGGGGCGGCTTTTCCCGCATCTGACGGTGCGCCAGAATATCCGCTATGGCCGCTGGTTCGCCGGGCATGACCGCATTGCCGATACCGGGCGCGTGGTGGAGCTCATGGGGATCGGGGGCCTTCTTGACCGGCGGCCCGCGACCCTTTCCGGTGGGGAAAAGCAGCGCGTGGCACTGGCGCGGGCCATCCTGTCGCAACCCCGGATGCTGTTGATGGATGAACCGCTGTCGGCGCTCGACGAGGCGCGAAAGTCCGAGGTGCTGCCCTATCTGGAACGCCTGCGCGACGAGATGCGCCTGCCGATCCTTTATGTCAGTCACAGCGCAGCCGAGGTGGCACGGCTTGCCACGACCGTCGTTCTGATCGATCAGGGCCGGCTTGTGATGGCAGGACCTGCGGCCGAGATTCTGTCCGACCCCATCGCAAGCCCTGCATTTGGTCCGCGCGAGACGGGTGCCATTCTCACCGCCCGTATCGCGGCGCATGAGGATGACGGTCTGACACGGCTTGACGCATCGGCGGGAGCACTTTGGCTGCCTCAAGTCGACGCTGCGATCGGCAACACTGTGCGTATCCGCATCCTGGCGCAGGATGTCATGCTGGCGCTGGCCTCCCCCGCGTCCATATCGGCGTTGAACGTTTTGCCCTGCGTGGTGCGCGAGGTGATCGATGATGCCGGTCCAAGCGCACTTGTGCAGCTGACCGCTGGCGGCGACACGATCCTTGCACGCGTCACCCGGCGGTCGGCCAGGTCACTGGCACTAAGCCCCGGCAAGGCGGTCTTTGCCATCATCAAGGCAGTATCCGTTGCGCGCGATGCCCCCGGGCAACACGGCACGCGGCAGGACCGCTGAGGACGGGGTATGAAGCGCCCGCGTTCTGGCAGGGCCTCTACCGGATCAGTATCGCCCGAAAGTCGTTCACGTTGGTTCCACTGGGACCGGTCACGAACAAATCCCCAAGCGCGTGAAACGCACCCCAGGCGTCATTCGCGGCCAACAGGCGGGCGGGGTCGTGTTTCATTGCCCGCAGTCGCGCCATTGACTCCCCGTCTGCAAAAGCCCCGGCGTTGTCCTCGGACCCGTCGATCCCGTCCGTATCGGCGGCCAACGCCGCAAAGCGCACCCCCTCGGCCGCCAGCGCCAGCGCCAGCAGAAACTCGGTGTTGCGCCCGCCCCGTCCTTTGCCGCGCAAGGTTACCGTAGTCTCGCCGCCCGACAGGATGACCACCGGACGCGCAAACGGACGGCCCCGCATCGCAACCTCCCGCGCGATCGCCGCGTGAACCCGACCGACATCGCGCGCCTCGCCTTCGATCGCATCCGACAATATGACCGCCGGGACGCCAAGGCTTTCGGCCCGTGCGGCGGCCGCCTCCAGCGATATGCGGGCCGAGGCGATCACCCGTGTCTGATGCCCGGCAAAAACCGGGTCCGACGAATGCGGTGCCTGTCCTGACTCGCCCGCCATCCAGTCTGCGACCCGGGGCGGCAAGGTGATTGCCCAGGCGGCCACCATGTCCCGCGCAGTTTGGCGTGTGATCTCGTCTGGCACGGTTGGCCCCGATGCGACCTGCGCCGGATCGTCGCCTGGCACGTCCGACACGACCAGACTGACCACCCGCGCCGGATACGCCGCCGCGGCCAATCGGCCACCTTTGATGCGGCTGACCTGCTTGCGGATGGCGTTCATGACCGAGATGGGCGCGCCCGACGCCAAAAGCGCCTGGTTCAGCGCGGCCTCGTCCTGCAGGGCCAGGCCACCGGGCGGTGCGGGCAACAGCGCCGAACCGCCGCCACAGATAAGCGCCACCACCAGATCATCCGGACCCAGACCAGAAACCGCAGCGAAAAGCGCGTCGGACGCCGCCAGACCCGCCGCGTCAGGCACGGGATGCGCGGCCTCCAGTACCTTGATCTGCCGACAAGGCCCGCCATAGCCGTAGCGCGTGACCACAACGCCCTGCAACGGAGCTTGCCACAGGTTTTCGAACGCCGAAGCCAGCTGGGCCGCACCTTTCCCGGCGCCGACCACGACCGTCTTGCCGCGCGGGGGGGCTGGCAGATTTGGCCGCAGCGCGGCAACAGGATCCGCGGCATTTACCGCTGCATGAAAGAGTTCGGCCAAAAACTGCTGATCGGCGCTGTCGGTCATGCAAGTACCGCGGCGATTGGGACTGGACCTGACTTGCGTCGGGCTTTGCACGCCCAGAATCGGGGGCTTGGAGAGGTAGTACTTGGCTTCATGCAGGACCCCGCCCAACGGGAACGCCACTGGCGGCGCTCTCCCGCCTGCGACAGAACATCATTGTTCCGACTGTGTCACTACACGCAAAGCAGGGTGACCGGACGCTGTGTGGGCTGGTCTTGCTGGCATATCGGCCGAACCAGCCAGCAATGCTGATTCGCGAAATGTGGCAACGCCGACAAGATTGTGTTGCGCCGTGCCACAATCAGACCCTTAAGCCGGCATTGAAAAGGCTTGTTGCAACGCGCAAAGACAAGGCTGTAGCCGAGCCCAGCCAAGTAGAGCCTTTGCAGATGCAGAATCCGTCACGAATCGTGCCTAACTCCACTTCTAGTTGTGTACAAATCGACTCAATTCAGCTTAAAGGTTATGCGTCTCGGCCCTTAGTAGTATGCTTTGGCGACAATTCGCCTGCAGGTAGGCCGGAATACGCTGCACTGCCGCACCGACGGATGTTTACGGTAGCGGCGGGACCTATAGTGACGACGTACTTGGCCGATGATCTGGGGGCAAAAATGAAATTTGCGGTGGAACCAACGCTATCACTGACACAGGCTGGCATCAAATCAGGTAGCCGGGTCTCAGCGAAAGATATGCCCCAACCGCTCGGGGGGGCCCTCAAGCGTGCCTTTGATATCGTGCTGGCCGGTGCCGCGATCATTTTGCTGTCGCCGCTTCTGATCGGACTTGCGTTCCTCGTTCAGTGCAGCAGCCCCGGCCCTATCCTCTATGGGCATAGTCGTGTCGGCTTTGGCGGAAAAACCTTCAAATGCTGGAAGTTCCGGTCAATGGTCATGAATGGCGATGCTGTCCTTGCAAACCATCTGCGCCAAAACGCCGCCGCCCAGTCCGAATGGAGCGAATCGCAAAAGCTTCGTGATGACCCGCGCGTCACCGCTGTGGGGCAGATCTTGCGCAAGCTGAGCCTTGATGTACTGCCGCAGCTTTTCAACATCTTCCTTGGCGACATGAGCATCGTCGGACCGCGACCGATCGTCATGGACGAAGTGCGTCGTTATGGCCCCTCGGTGCGGCATTATCTGCGCACGCGTCCCGGCCTGACGGGGCTTTGGCAGATCAGCGGGCGCAGCGATGTCGGGTATCGTCAGCGCGTGCTTCTGGACCGCGTATATGTCCAGAAGTGGAGCAGTCTGAAGGATATCGGCATTATCCTGCGCACCGTTCCGGTAGTCCTGCGCTCACGCGGATCGTACTGACCTTATATCGGCTTACTGCCGCCTGAATTGGGGCCAATTCGGGTGTCATGCGCGGTGCTACTGTGCACATCCCGCCAGTAGCATTTAGGCTGTGGTCCCCAATGACTGACGCGTTGTCCCAGTCGCCCGTTCCCTACGCACGAGACCATTTGCGCAGCGGGCGTGCGCGCGCCGCGATGTCGGGAAGCTTCTGGTCGCTGGTGAACATGCTGGTCGCGACAAGCATCTCTGCCGCCGTGTTCCTGCTAGCGTCGCGGTTCCTTTCGCCTGCGGACTTTGGCGTGGTGGCCTTGGCTGCAAGCATCGTCATCTTGATCAGTTGCGCCATTCCCGTGGCCTTTGGCGATGCGCTGGTACAGCGGGCCGAACTTCGCGACGATCATCTGGATACGGTGTTTTGGGCCTGCGCCGGGTTGGGCACGGTCCTGTACGTCATCTTGTGCCTTATGACGCCCGTGATCGCCGACTGGGCTGAAACGCCTGTCTTGATCCAGCTGCTGCCGGTGATCGGCATCCGCCTGATCCTTGAGTCCTTGAACGTCGTCCCGACCGCCCTTGTCACGCGCAGCGTCCAGTTTCGGTTCATCGCGTTGCGCACGACGCTGGCAAACCTGCTGGGTGGCGGCCTGTGCATCGCAATGGTCCTGATGGGCAGCGGTTTCTGGGCCTTGGCGATTTCGCAAGTCTTGTCCTCGATCGTGTCGGTGCTGGTCATGCTGCCCGCCGCGCGCTGGCAACCGGGCTTCAGGGTGACGCGCAAGGCCGTCAGCGATCTGTGGAATTTTGGCATATTTTCCGCCGGCAACCGCTTTCTTCATGAGATGCGGCTTGATCAGCTGCTGATCGGATTTCTGGGTGGTCCCCAGATGCTGGGCCTGTTCTTCTTTGCACGGCGCCTTTTCCAGATGGTCAGCGATCTGACCGTCGGGGTGTTCAGCCCGGTCAGCAACGTACTTTTGGCCTCGATGCAGTCCGAACCTGAAAAGCGCAGAAAAGCCTTCATGATCGCAAGCTATGCCGCAACCGCCGTGGCCCTTCCGACCTTTGTCGGCCTGTTCATGCTGGCGGATATTGCCGTCCCGCTCGTGTTCGGGGCGCAATGGGCCGACGCCGTGGCAGCCGTGCAGGGCTTTGCGGTGATTGGCATGGTTGCGGGGTTGGGGATCGTGCAGGCCGCCTTGATCCATAGCCAGGGTCGGGCCGAATGGTGGTTCTGGTATCAGGCCTGTCTGCAGATCACTGCCCTGCCGCTGATTGTCGTTCTCTATTCCAGCGGATTGGGGGTTGTCATGATGGCGCTTGCGGTGCGCAGCATTCTGCTATGGCCGTTCTCTGTGCGCGAAACGCTGCGTATCCTGGACATGCGGCCAAAGGATTACTTCACCAACCTCGGCGGCCCGATCTGCGCCAGCATCCTGATGGCAGCCACAATGGTCGTCGTGCCGTGGGTCATCCACCGCGATCTGTCCGCCCTCTGGGTGATGTTGGCCCAGACAGGGGTGGGCGGCTTGGCCTATCTTGTCGCGATCGCGTTGTTTTCACGCGCCCAGGCGCAAGAGGTGTGGACGCTTTTGAGGTCCAGAAGCGCCGCGGCAACGTAAGCCGGTGGTCTTGGCCGGCCACACGCCCGCCTATGACCGTGGCACTGCGGTTCCCGCCGCCTGCGGAACATCCCCGGCGGGACGATTCATCCGGATCCGCGGCCCATCCTCCCGGGCCGCCATGGCAGCCGTCCGCGCGCGAAGGCCGTAAACCGCCGCGCAGATCGCAAGAAGGCTTGCCATGTCGAACTGGCTGAACGCCACGACCTCAAGCATGCTGAGGCTTGCCTGGCGAAGAATGAACATCGCGAAGAACAGGCTTTCGACGCAAGGATGCCAGACCGCCCAGCGTAGGCACAACACCATCGCGGTTCCGAACACCGCAAGCTGCAAGGCGACACCGACAAATCCGATCTCGACCACGTTCGACAGCCAGGTGTTGTGAAAGTTGAACCCGATCTTTGCAGCAATGCCGAAATCATCCCAAAGCTGCTCGGCCATCGGATTCCCGACCACCCAGAATGCCTGATAGCCTTGACCAAGGATCGGATGCTTTGACCACTCTTCCAGCGCAATAATCCATAGATCCGTCCGGCCCGTCAGGGTGGCGTCTTTCCCGGTCGTGGTTAGGATGAAATCCTGGATCTGATCCTGGGCGCTGATGACGAGCAGTGTCACAAACACCAGCGTCAACGCCCCAAGCAGCGCCACGACAACCCGCTGGTACTTGGAAAACTTGTGCATCTGGCCGATCACGGTGCCGCAAGCCAGCGCCAGAACCGTCGCCGCAAGCGCGCCGGTCGATTGCGCTTTGACCACCAGAACAAAGCCAAGGATACTGCCGGCAAGCCCGCACAAGCGCCAGAAACGCCCCGCGCGGCTGTCCAGCACAAAGGCAAAACTCACCATGGCAAAGACCGACATCGCCATCGCAAAGGCGTTCTTGCTGCCGTAGATGCCAAGCCAACCCATGCCGTCGTAGCGAACCTTGCCGAACAGCAGGCTTGCGACAGCTGCCGCTGCAAAGCTCAACCAGATCAGCCGCACCAGAACAGCGGGCGACAACCGGGCAGCCATGGTGACCGCAAATACCACCGTCAAACCAAGCTGCACGCCGTGGCGAAGCGACAGGGACGGGTATTGCGACCAGAACATCGTCAGGAAGCACCAGATCGGCAAAAGGTAAATCCAGCCAAAACGCGCGGTTTCGTCCAGAATGGACATCGGCCGCAGCAGCACCAGCAGGACCCCGAACGCGAGGAATGCAAGTGCACTGACACTGCCAAGCTGAAACACAAACACCAGTGCAAGCAACACGCCAGTGGCTGCCACCGCGCTGGGACTGATCGTGACGACATGCCCCGGCAAGAGGCGATGTGGCGATGTCACACCCAAGATCGCACCCGGTGATCCGTTGTCGTCATGGCAACGCTTTTTCGTCCGTCACTGCGGCACTGCACAGGACAGAGCCCTTGAACGCGCAGCCTTCGCCAGGGGCGGTATAGGCGACCCAGTCGATCACCATGTTCAGCGGCCGGCCCGGATCGGCAAAGCTGCCCATCCAGTCCGACAGCGTGTCGGTCCCCCAGTGGCTGAGATAGATCTTTTGCGGATGCGTGGGCAGGTCATCACCGGTGGCCTCGTGGACCAGCTTGCCCTCGACAAACCAGCGCAGCCGTTCAGGTTCCCAGATGAACGAATATGTCAGAAATCCCGCCTCGGACGGCGCTGGCAGCGGCACCGACGCGCCATTGCGGGGCTCGGCGTTGACATAGGTGTTGACGCTGACCTGCGATGTATCCTGCGTCAAAACCTCGAAATCGATCTCGTCATGCGGCTGTTTGTGCACCGGGCCGATATAGGTGAAGAACGCGGCGTTGATGCCTGATGACACATCGGTGCGAAACCGCGCCTCAAAGGTGCCATAACCAAAGACCGCGTTGGTTTGGATCTCGCCGCACAGATAGGGACGCTCGGCCCGGGCGGTCGGCAGGAACTGCAACGTCACTTCGCCAGGTTGCGCGACGACTGCCTTGCGCGACCACCAGCAGTTCTGATGCGGGCCGTTGGTCCAGCCGTCAGAGATGAACCAACGTCCAGAATCAAAATCATCAAAGGCGTCAAAGAACGTCGTGCCGGACGATGCCTGCGCCAACACGGCAGGCGCACCGACACTGGAAAGCAAGAGCGCGGCTGCGATGCCAGCCCAAGTTCGCGACCTAGCCATGTTCAACGCCTTTTTTTTCGAAGTCAGATCAGGTCTTGCCACGAAGCTGTCGGCAAGACCAACCTTGCCATTACCAGCGCCGTGCATTTGGGCGAGCATTCGCCAGACATTCTCGGAACGCCCAGCTATCAGCATTCGATGCTTTTGCCCGCGCGCCAAGTCATCTATTGCATCCACGATGCTGCATGTGCAAAAAAAGCGCAAGTTCAACCTGTAATTGTGTATCCTGCGGCTTCAGGCGTATGGAATCTGGATGGGCCGAGCGGCGGCAATGACAAACACTGCGTTCCCGGCATCCACAATGGCGGCCAAACCCCCGACCCGGCAGGATCTTGTCTCGGTGATCATGTCCAACTTTCGCGGGGCGCGCTGGTTGCCGATGGCGATTGCCTCCGTGCTGGCGCAGTCGCATCAGACGCTGGAATTGATCATCGTCGACGATGCGTCCGGCGATGACAGCGTGTCGGTCATCAAGGCGGCCATGGCAGACGATCCGCGCGTCCGGCTGATCGAATGTCCGGAAAATCTGGGCCCAGCGGGCGCGCGCAACCTCGCCCTGGACGCAGCGAGCGGGTCATGGGTTGCAATCGTCGACAGTGACGACCTGTTGCACCCCGCCCGTCTGGAACGCCTGATCAGCGCGGCTTACCAACTTGGCACCGACGCCGTCGCCGATGACATGATCTTCTTTGGTGACACAGCCGATGCAGGGGGTCGGACGCTGTTGCAATCGCTGACCCTGACCGCCCCGCAGAGCCTGCCGCTGGTGGACCTGATCGCATCGGACAATGGTGGCTCGGGCCTGCCGTTTTATGGATACCTCAAGCCCCTGATCCGCCGCGACGCATTGCGCGGCCTTCGCTACGATCCGACGCTGCGGGTCGGCGAGGACTTTGATTTCTACGCCCGGCTGATTGCGAGTGGCCTTCGTTTCACACTGGTTCCGGATGCGATGTATCTGTATCGCCGCCATTCCGCGTCCTTGTCCCACCGGTTGACGACCGAAGCGCTGCTGCCCCTGACGGTGGCCCATGCTTCGCTGGAGCAATCCGTGCCAGCCACCGACCCCAGGCTCGCAGCCGCCATGCGTCACAGGCGCGACGCGCTGACTTGGGCGTTGCACTATTCCCGGCTGGTCACCGCGCTCAAGCGGGGCAACCTGAGCGACATCTTCCGGCTTTTGGCGCGCCACCCTCGCCTTGTGAAACCGTTCTGGCAAAGTATGCGCGAAAGGCTGGCACGTCGATACGACGACGGCCCGCAAACCCAGAAGTCGCCGCTGTCCCTTGTCCTGATTTCGGACGAAGCCAACGCGCCGCCTGACATCGTCCCGCCTGATGCCAGACGCATCACGGTGCCCCGCGTGGCCCCGCCGGGCGCGCCTTCAAGCCTGCCCCTGGCCCCGCTGGCGGCGGAACTTTCCGGCCTTTCCAGCCGACATCAGCTTGATGTCCTGGCCATCGGACCGGAAGGACGGCATGCAGCCGGCATGTTGCCCCAGACCGATCGCGTCAGGTTCTGGCCCTAGAACGCCAATATTCTGGCTTCATGGCTGACGGGCAGGATCGGGTTCGAACAGATAGCGCTGCGGTACGGTGGATGCCGTCGGTTCTGACGCCAACTTGTCGCGCAGAACACCGCGCAGGATCGGCAGGAAACGCGACGGCGGGGTGAGCGCAAAGCGTAGCGCCCCGACAACACCCTGCTCGGCCTTGCGATCGAGGAAGGCCCGCAGCACATACTTTGCCCGCGTCGTGGCGTGGTGCTGTCCGATCCATTTCCGGGCCTCGGGCGTCACCCCTGACGACACCAGATGGCGTGACGACGCCTGCATCAGGGCGCCAAGATCAGCCGTTCGGTGCTGTCCGCTCAGCGACCCCGGCCGAACCACCGCGCAATATCCGACCCGGCGCGTGACGCCAAAACGGGCGCCCGCAAGCAGCATCCGCATATAAAGATCGTAGTCCTCGCCCAGCCATAGCCCGGGGTCATAGCTCAGGTGGTGGCGATCCAGAAACGCGCGTGACATCAAGGGTTTCAGAAAGCCAAGTTCGCCCCGCTGGACGCCCGGCCTTGCCAGATTGCCAGCCGCAAAGGCAGCCGCATCAAGGGTCCGGATCTCGGACGAAAACGCCGGCAGCCCTTCGATCCGCAAAGTGTGGGCCCGGTCCGGCGTCACGAACACGATGTTGTCTGCGGCAAGATCAAAGCCGTCCATCGCCAACAGCATCGCAAACCTGCCGGGCAGGACAAAATCATCGGCATCAAGGACCGCGACAAAGGCCGCGGTCGACAGGGTGAGCGCGTGATTTCGGGCCGCTGCGGGTCCCCCGTTTTCCGCCAGCCGGATGACGGTCAACCTGCCGGTCCCGTCATCGGCAGCCTGCGCGCGCGCCCCCGTGGCGTCCGGCGACGCATCGTCTATCACGATGACCTCTGAAACGTCTCGCTCTCGAAGGGCCGAGGCGACCGCCCTGCCGACCGTATCCTCGGCGCGATACGCCGCGATGATGACGCACACTGTTGCGCGCGAGGTCGCTGTCGGCGACATCAAGATTCCACACCAGAATTCAGATCAACCGCCAGCCTGGCGATCAAGCTTGTGGGCAACCTTACTGGTCGTGGCGCACGGCAAGCGGTACGCGACCGACCGCAGCCGCCGGATCGGGCGTCTTTCGGTCTGGTACCTGGTCTCGGGACGAGCTTCCTTCCCCCTTGGCAAGGATTGCGATCAGCACAACGTAAAGCATCTGTCCGATGACGAACGCTGCCAGCGCCCAACCCAGACTCTTGCCGATCGAGGCCCCCGCCACCCAGAACACGACGCCCACACACAGAGAAGAAATCAACAGTCCCAGCAAGAATACTGGAAAACGCA
>JANPKV010000318.1:0-2672 GCA_031426185.1 Rhodobacterales bacterium
ACATCGTTCGGGCCACAACGTCGATCACCGAAAGCTGCGCGGCGAAATTGCGGTCATAGGCCTCGGTCTGATTGGCGTGATGCCAATGGTGATATTCCGGCGAGGCCACAAGATATTTCAGCGGTCCGAAATTCAGCCGCACATTCGAATGCACAAGCACCGAATGAAACGTGTAGATCGCCTGGAAGATCAGGATCGACGCCATCGAAAAGCCAAGGAAGTAAATCGGCAGCAGCGACAGCATCGACGAAAATATCTGATCCACCGGATGCACCCTGTGGGTTGCAAGCCAATCCATTTCTTCGATGCTGTGATGGACGGCGTGGAACTTCCACAGAAACGGCACCGCATGCGATGTCCGGTGCGCGATGTAATAGCCGATATCGGCGATCACCAGCACGGCCGGCACCTGCACCCAGAGCGGCAGATCCGTCACCCAGGCGAAGGTCTCCGCAGGCACGATCTGGCGATAGCCGACCATCACCGCGCCCGCCAGCGCCACAAACCCGAACCGCACGACAAAGCCGTTGAACAGAAAATAGAAAAGATCGTTGAACCATTGCCCGCGGATCATCCTTTGCTCGGGATGGATCGGCAAAAGGCGCTCCAGCGGTATGAAGATACACACCATGATGGCGATAAGCGTATAGTCCAAGTACGTGTCCCGTTATGTGCAAATTGGGTGGCAGTCCTATGCAGGCCCAGTGTGGCTGAAATGTGGGATGACCGTGTTCAGACGGAGAAAATGCTCCTGCGCGATTGGCTGCCGCATGCCTTGGCTTGCCGCAAGGGAGGGCGGCGGCTAGTGGTGGTGCGGACTCGTCAGGCTTGGTTTCGGGTTGCGGAAAAGGGGCTGCGACATGTGCCAGACGTTGCCGTTCGATCTGGTCATCTTTGACTGCGACGGTGTTCTTGTCGATAGCGAGATCATCTCGGCAAAAATGCTGATCGCGGAGCTCGAAAATCTGGGCGTCCATGTCGATCTCGACTATGTGGCGCGGCATTTTCTGGGCCGCAGCTATCCGACGGTGATGGCGCAAATCCGCCGCGACTTTTCGCTTGATCTGCCACAGGACTTCGAGGACGCCTATCGCGTCAGGCTTTTGGCCGCGTTCGAGCGTGACCTGAAGGTGATGCCGGGTTCGGCGGGGGTCCTTGACACATTGGCGCTGCCCCACTGCGTGGCCACTTCGTCCAGCCCGCGCCGGGTGGAGCAATCACTGCGCATCACCGGGCTCTGGCCGCGGGTCGAGGGACGCGTCTTCACCGCGTCCGAAGTTGCAAACGGCAAGCCTGCGCCCGATCTGTTCTTGCATGCGGCGGTCCGGATGGGGGTCCGGCCGGACCGATGTCTGGTGATCGAGGACAGTTTGACAGGCATCCGCGCGGCGCGTGCCGCCGGAATGGAGGTCTGGCGGTTCGTGGGCGGCAGTCATCTGGGAGAAGCGGCGGAAATTGAGCCTACCGATGCGGTCCCCGATCTGCGGTTTGCATCTTTCGATCAGTTCTTTCACATTGATCCTAGGATCAGGACCCGCGCATGAACCGTATAGAGCCCGACATCTCGACCCTGGACGAGGCCGCCCGCGCGGGCTGGCTTTATTACGTCGGGCAAATGACGCAAGACCAGATCGCCACCGAACTGGGCGTGTCGCGCCAGCGCGCGCAGCGTCTGGTGGCCAAGGCGATGGCCGAAGGTCTGGTCCATGTGCGGCTCAACCATCCGATCGCACAATGTCTGGCGCTCGAAGCCGCGCTGACCCGGCGGTTTGACCTTGGGCATTGCCGGGTGGCCCCGTCCCTGGGGGCGGCCGCCGACCCGGCGCAATCGACAGCGTCGGCGGCGGCCGAACTCTTGGAGCATTTTCTGGCTCGCCCCGCCCCACAGGTGATCGCGGTGGGCACGGGCCGCTCCCTCAGCGCGATGGTGGGCGAACTGTCGGCGCAGTTTACCGAACGCCACAGCATCGTCTCGCTGGTGGGCAACATCGCGCCGGACGGGTCGGCATCGCTGTTTGATGTCATCATGCGGCTGGCCGACAAGTTGCGGGCGCAGCACTATCCGATGCTGGTTCCGGTGATCTCCGAGACGATCGAGGAACGCGCGCTGTTCCGGTCGTTGCGCCCGGTGCAGGCGGTGATTAAGCTGGCGCAGTCGGCCGATGTCACCTTTGTCGGCGTGGGCCAGATGGGCGACGACGCGCCGATCTACAAGGACGGGTTCGTGACGCGCGAACAACTGGCCGACATGCAGGCCAATGGCGCCGCGGGCGAGATCGTCAGCGGCGTCTACAACCGCGACGGCGTCTACATCGAATCGCCGATCATTGCCCGGTTGTGCGGCATCCGGGTGGATCCGGGGCGCGGCAAGCCGGTGATCGGCGTGGCCAGCGGCTTGACCAAGGTGACCGCGATCAGGGCCGCGCTCAAGGGCCGGATCCTCAACGGCTTGGTCACGGATGAGCGGACAGCCGAGGCGCTGCTGGCCTGACGGGCCCTTTGTTTCCGATGCAGCTACGAATTGCCGCGCTGCAGCGTGAGTTTGCAGTTGACTTGCGCATGAGTCGCAATGAGTATTCGCCCACGCAATGGGCAAATGCTCATGCACAGGGAGGATACTCATGACCATATCGATGCGGGTGCTTTTGGGCGCCTGTGCCGTGTCTGCGCTT
>JANPKV010000319.1:0-11010 GCA_031426185.1 Rhodobacterales bacterium
GCACCATTTTTCCCAGCTAAATCAAAACACGGCTGAAGCCACGGCCCCAGGCTTACCGGCCTGTTTAGGGATGCTTGGTCTGCAGCAGACGCCTGGATCGACCTGGCGGCATGGGCGAGCGCCGCCTTTACGTAGGCGTGACCTGTAGCTGGCTGTGCATGGTCGCGGAAGGCGCGCAGTATCAGGCAGAGATCAGAGCCGTAGGCCCAATTGGCAAGATCGAATACCATGTCCCGGGAGCGGTGCGCGCTTGGCCCACATCTGTGCGCACCGCCCGTCCCGCGCGTCATCATAAGCCCGCGCCCCCCGCAGCGACCTTGCTTGACGCGTGATGGGCGGTGGCAATGGGTCAGGCCGCCTTGCGGTCCGCTGCGGTCGGGCAAAGCGTGGACGTTGCGGCCCCCTCGGAGCGTAGGCCATACTTGCCTTTGGCGGGCGCTAAAAGTTGCGCGCTTCGGGAGTGCGATCAATCAGGACCGCGACGAACAGGACAGGCATGCGCAGCGGCAACAAGGGGTCCAGTCGCAGCAGACGCCAAAAGCTTTTCAGGGGCGGTCTGCGGCCTCGGGCAAGCATGCGCAGGAACAAAAAGCTGTAGGCTCGACGCGTGGTTCGGGTCCGGGCGGCGGCAAACTGTGCGCGGAGCGGCGTCATCACCGGCATCCGCAACAGCTTTTGCGCGAACAACAGCTGGCAGCCGATCCGTTCCAGCGTGGCCGGGTTGTTCCAGTCATGCGCGGCAAAGAAGATGTTGACCCCCTTGCCGCAGATGACGTTGCAGCGCCACGAAATCGCGACCGCCGCCCCCGACAGGACGGCGGTGAGCCAGAACATCCGGTCCTCGCTTGCGCTGCGCAGTTCGGGGTCAAAGCGCTGGCCTTGGATGCACGCTGCACGCAGAACCACCGTCGACGTGTGGCTAAGATAGCCCGTCACGAATTCATCATCGAGAGCATGTGGCGCAAAGCCAAGAACCGGACCATCGGCATCAAGCACGGTGGCGCGGTCCGCAATCGCACGACCCGCGTCGTTCAACAGGGCCACATCCTCGGAAAAGCGGGCAAAGGCACCATCGCGGCTGTTGTCGCAGCAGTAAAAGTCGTATCCCGACCGGAGGGCCGCAAGGGCGTCGGCAAGATGGGTCGGCATCCAGATATCGTCGGAATCCAGAAAAGCGACGAAATCGGCGCTTCCGTCGCGCTCCACCATCTCCAACCCGCGATTGCGCGCACCGCCGGGCCCCGCATTGTCCTGCCGGACCACATCGATCGTGATGCCAGCCAATGTATGAACGCCCGCAAGGTCGCTGTCAGCGGCAAGGGGCGACGCATCGTCGACGACGATCACGCGCAGCGTGGTAGCGGGCGGCAGAACCTGCGCCAGAACGCTGGTCACCGCGCGGGAAAGGATGCCCTTGTCGCGCTGGAAATAGGGAATGATCACTGACACCCGGGTCGGGCCGCCGGCGTTGTGGGGGCGGCTTGCGGAGGTTTGCGGCTTGACCGCCATCGCGCGCGTCACGCTGCGGGCTGAAGCTGACGGGCGCTTTGCAGCACCGACAGGAACGTGGCGAACTGTTGTTCACTATCCAGTTCGGGGCGCAGGGCGTATCTGCGCGCCGCGTCCGAGGCATTCTGATAAGCAACGGGATCGGACCAAAGTGTGCGCAGGGCGGCGACCCAGTCCGCCAGCGGCGCGTCATAGTCGAGCGCGGTGCCGCCTGGCCCGATCGCCTCGGCCAGACCGCCGCGCGAGGACCCGATGACAGGTATGCCGCTGCAATGGGCCTCCGACGCGACGCGGCCCCATGCTTCTTCCCAGCGGCTCGGGGCAAGCAGGATGCGCGTCCGCCTGAAAAGGGATTTCATGTCCGATGTACGACGCTCGAACCGGATGTTGGGGATGCCGGCGATCCGCGTCTGAAGGGCTGCCAGTTGTTCGGCCGCCAACAGCCAGCTTTCGACAAAAAGAAAAGGGATTTCAGGACAGGCAACGGCGATCTCGATGGCGCGGTCCAGACCTTTGGCGGCAACCGGACCGATGAAGGTCACAAGGTCACCCTGCGGCGTCGTTTCATACAAGGTTCGGTTGATGGATGGCCGGATGACGGTGGCGTCAATGCCAAAAACGTCGGCATAACGGCGGGCGGTAAACGCGGAATTGGCGATGAACCGGGCATGTGGCAACTCGTTCGGGTCGCCCCCAAGTTCGTCGAATTCGACATTGCGCAGGTAGACCACCAGCGGCACCCCGGCATCGGCGAATGCCCTGCCCATCGGCACGGACCGGTGGCACTGGACCACCGCGACATCAGGCCGGGCGGTGCGCAGCAGGGTGCCGATCTGCTCTTCGGCGAACCAGGCGCGATGGACCGGATAGCCCATCGTCCGGTCGGTCACATAGCCCTTGCCCGACAGCTTCAAGCGGAGCCGCGCGCGCATGCCGAACCAGCCGTCGCCATAAAGCGAGGTCAGCACCGATGGCCGATGACCCTGCGCCGCAAGGGCGGTCGCGAGGTGATGCGTGCTGCTTTGCACGCCGCCGGCCGCCTCGGGAGGATAGCCGTTGCCGCCGGCAAACACGACATCAAGGGGGCGCGGATCGATCATGACATGACGGCCCTGGCGCACAGCCATGGCGACCGCCTCGCCACGTCTCCATGGCAGTGCAACGGGTGGCTTCGGTTGGTCATGTCTACCTGTCGCGCAACAAGAAACTGCGGGCGCCGATCAGCCTGCTTTTCGTGATCAGGTCTTCAAGCCAGGTGCGGGGGTGATATCCAAGGGCGCGCTTGACGCGGTAGCGCAGGTCAACCTCGATGGAACTGCGCCAGATCCACAACGGCACCCCCATGAAGCGCCGTCCGCCCAAGGGGATCGGCGCACCCATCACGTCGGGGCCTTGCCGCGCGCTGAGATAGGCCCAGGTCTCGCCGGCTGCGTGGAAATAGGACCGGACGGACTCGATGCTGGTGCGGTTTGCGGGGATGATATGGCGGACGCGGGCGTCCGGAATCCAGTACTGTTTGCCCCCCATCGCGGCGATGGAGCGCAGGACACATGTCTCTTCGCCCAACCGCTTTTGCGCGGGACTGACGCCCAGTTCGGGGTCGTATTCCACAAGGCTTTGTTCCCTCGTGCGGACGGCAAAATTCGCGCCGTAGGGGTAGAACCGCACATCCGCGGGGACCAGCTTTTCGACCGGACCGTGATCGCGTTTGGCCAGCATCGGGCCAAGCGACGCGCTTTCCACCATCCAGTCGGGCGGCGGCGCCTCGAATACCGGCTCCACGATGCCGCCAAAGATCGTTCCATCGCGATAGCGGTGAAAAGCACGCGCGTAGGCGGCAAGCCAGCCGGGATCAAGCTCCACGTCGTCGTCGGTCCAGCAGATGTATTCCCCCTTCGCCGCCCGCACGCCCGCGTTCCGCGCGTTGGACAAGCCCGCCTTTGGCTCGCTGATGCGGCGCAGGGGCAGACGGTCGGCGAAGGCGTCAATGGTGGCGGCGGTGTCGTCGGTGCTGCCGTTGTCGACCACCAGCATCTCCCAGGTGGCATCCACGGGCGGGGTCAGCCGCACAAACGTATCCAGCACGTTGCGCAATTGCATGGCGCGGTTGCGGGTACACATGATGACGGTAATGAGCATCGGGCTATCCATGATGTTCCGAATTCAGCCTTGACCGTCGGCTTGGGCCAGCCAGGTCCGGGCGCAGTCGACGGCCTCCGACAGCGTCTTTGCCTGATAGCTTTGCGACCACCGGGTTGAAAACGCTGCGGAAAACCGCGAGATCTTGCCGTAGTGATTGTCCAGAAAGCAGTGCGGCAACCCCAGCAACGTCGACAGGATATGCACGTGCAGGCGGTCGGTGATGACAAACCGCGCGCGCGACAGTTGCCGGATGCCGCGCGCGACCCGCCGCTCTGCCAGCCGGTTGTAGTAATGATTGCGCCGGGCACGTTTTGACAGTTTGGCCGGATTGAGGCTGAGCAGCGCCGAAACCCGCGTTTCGCGCAGCACGTCAGCATAAAGGTTCGCGTCGTCGATCAGCCAGTCATCCTGTTTCCATCCCGCAGGCCAGGTCTGGGTCTGCAGCCCGGTGCTTTCCTTGTCGGTCCGCAACAGCAGCAGCACGTCAAGGTCCGCAGTCCCGGTCCTTGCAATCGGTCCAAGCGCAAATGCCATGTCAGGACACAGGGTGACGTCGCAATTGAAATGCGCCGTCGCAAGATCAAAGCTTTCGTGGTCGCGCACCAAAAGGCGCAGGTTCCGCGCCTGTGACAGCTTGGCTGCGGTTTTCTGCACGGCCGCCGGGTCGCCGAAATGCAGCGATTGCGGGAACTGGATGATCGCGCTCTGCGGATGCGCCGCGATGACGGCCTCGCGAAAGTCCTGGTTTGCGGGCCAGAGATCGCCGAAATTGCCGCCGCCTTGGAGAAGCAAAGTGAGATTGCCCAGTTTTCCGTTCACTTCGCTTATGGGATCATGGCAGTCGAAAATCATTGCCGCCGATGTACCAACATTCCGCTTCAACCAGGCGATCTGCCCGGCCCAGATCGCACTATCGCCCACGTTACCGTAGTCCGGCACATCCAACAGCGCGTAAGGACCCGCCTTCAAGGTCGCAAGGCTGGGGGCGAGTGCGGTGTCGATCAGACCCTGCAGCCTGCTGATCACGTCCAGATGGCTTTGCGCCGACTGCCCGTCTGCGACGTTCATGGATTGGACAAGGGTCATGATGCGGCTTTCTTTTCACTGCGCAGGGACAGGATCGTGGTCACGATGTCGCGCAGTTGGGCGCGTGCAAGGGCCACGATGAGACCAAGGTAAATCGCCGCTCCCAGGCCGACGGCCATCAGCGCTGTCGGCCACCCGTAGCCGTAACTGACCGTCAGCGCGGGCAGCGACAGGTGAACCGCGCCCGCCATCACGACCGCCGATCCCAGGGGGATCATCATGGCGCGCCAGGTGGACATCATCTTGATGCCAAGGTGACGGTCCAGCATGTATTGTTGCAACGGCATGGTCAGGTAGGCGCGCAGCACATAGGCGGCGGCAACCGCGACAATGCCGTAGGGCACCGCGATCCAGGTGAACACGATGGTTGCCGCCAGTTGGACAAGTGCCACCTGCAGCACCGCACCCGCCCGGTTGGCCGCCGTCAGCGCGGACCCGGCAAAGAAGTTGAAGACGAACGGCACCACCATAAGGGTCAAGACCTGCGTCACCGGCACCGCATCGCCCCATTTGTCGCCAAAGATCAGCGGCACCAGCAGCGCGGCCGTGGCACCAAAGCCAAGCAACATCGGAAAGACGACGATCGATGCGATGCCGATCATGCGGTTATAGGCATGGCGCATGCGGTGCGGTTCGTCCTGAAGCCGCGAAAACGAGACCAGCGCCACGCTGCTGACGGGGCCAAGCAACATGTTGGCGATCAGCTCGATCAATCGCCAGGCGATCCGGTAGATGCCGACCGCGGCGGCCCCGTAGACGCTGCCGATGAACAGATCCTGCACGCGAACAAGCAACATCCAGACAAGTTGGGTCACGGCAAGGCTGGATCCAAAGGCTGCGATGCCGCGCACGACCGAGGGGTCGAACTGCAGCCTTGGGCGCCAGCCGACCACCGTCCACGCGAAGACCCCCGACACCACCGCAGAGGTAAAAGCCTGCCCGACCAGCGACCAGATGCCGAACCCGTTCCAGGCCATGGTTACCGCAACGGTGCCCGATATCACGCTGGCCAACATCGATTGCAGCGTCAGCGCGCTGTAGCGGAACTCGCGCGACAGCAGGGCGCCATGGACCGCGCCAAGGCTGTTCAGCGGCAGAGTCAAGGCCAGTGCATAAATAACGTGCAAGGTTTGCTCTGTCTTCAGGTAGTCGGCGTAAAGTGGCGCAATTGCCACGATCAGACCGGCGAATACTGCCGACAACCCAAGGTTGAGCCAAAAAACCGTACTGACAAATTGATCATCCGTCGTTTTCGACCGGATGACGGCATCGCCGAGTCCCCCAGACGCCAAAACGCGCGCGACTTCGACCAGAATGCTGGCCAGCGCGAACAGTCCAAAATCCTCTGGTTCCAGAATCCGCGCTAGGATAATGAAAAGAATAAGGATTACAGCACTGCTCCACCCCGCGCGGAGGATGGACCAGAGCATGGCACCCAAGGTCTTTCGCTTCAGATCACTCATACCGGCCGGACAACTTTGCTGACATGCTCGCGGTGTAAACATAACCGCAAGTTGAGTTTAATTAAGGTCAGCCGGTTGCGCAACACGCCTTCGCTGCAGGACAGCATCGGGCGCGGGCGTCGCGGCGGCATTGGTTTTGCCTCACACGCGGCGCGTCAGCGGTCAAAGCCCCTGCTCTGATGCCAGCGCCAGGCATCGGCAATCATCTGGTCCATCGTCGAATGGCGAGGTTGCCAGCCAAGTTCGGTGATCGCGCGCTGGCTGCCGGACACCAGGCTTGCGGCATCACCCGCGCGCCTTTCGCCCTCCACCACCGGAACTTCGCGGTTGGTGATGTGTCGGGCGGCCTCGATGACCTGACGCACGGAAAACCCGTGGCCGGACCCCAGGTTGAAGGCGCGGCTTTCGCGTCCGTCTTGCAGCCATTTCAGGCCCAGCGCATGCGCCTCTGCAAGGTCTGCCACATGGACATAATCCCTCACGCAGGTTCCGTCGGCCGTGGGGTAGTCCGATCCATAGACCGTCAGGGCGGGCCGCTTGCCTGCGACGGCGTCGAGCAGCAACGGGATCAGATGCGTCTCCGGGCGGTGCTGTTCGCCGATCTGGCCGTCAGGGTCGGCCCCCGCGACATTGAAATAGCGAAAGATCACATGGCGCAGGCCGTGGCTTGCCTCGAAATCCTGCAGGATGTTTTCGATCGCCCGCTTGGAGGCCCCATAGGCATTCAGCGGCTTTTGCAGGCTGTCTTCGGTCAGCACAACGCCGTCCTGATCGCCAAAGGTGGCGCAGGTCGACGAAAAGATGAACGATCCGACGCCACCGGCAATCGCCGCCTCGATCAGGTTCAGCGCTCCAAGCACGTTGGCCCGCCAGTAGGTCCCTGGATCGCGCATCGCCTCGCCCACCAGCGACAGGGCCGCAAAATGCATGACTGCAACCGGGGCATAGTCTGCCATGGCGCGATCAAGGGCCGCGCGGTCGGCAAGATCGCCCTGCACCAGCGGGCCGAATTTCACCGCCTCGGCCCAGCCGGTCGACAGATTGTCAAACGTCACCGGCACATATCCGGCAGCCGCCAGCGCCTTGCAGGCATGCGATCCGACATAGCCCGCGCCGCCTGTCACAAGTACATTCTTTGTCATGGCCCGACGTCCTTTTGCTGCAAACGCGCAAGGTCCGCTATGCCAGTGCAAGGAGCCCCGGGCAAGGGGATGGTGTCAGCCCGCAATCCCGTGAAGGTTGCGTTGGTGCTGTCGCAAGCCTGCCTCGACAGTATCGAAAAACTCCAGCCGCCCGTTCTCCAGCACAAGGACGCAGTCGCAAAGCTGGCGGATCACTTCGGGCGAATGGTTGACCACGATGGCACCGGACCTGGCCATCCGGGCCAGAAACATCTCGTTCGACTTGCGGCGGAAAACCTCATCGCCAACGGCGGTAACCTCATCCACAAGATAGGTGTCAAAGGCGATCCCCATCGACGCGCCAAATGCCAGACGTGCCAGCATGCCGGATGAATAGGTCCGGCAAGGCAGATGGAAATGCGCACCCAGTTCACAGAAATCTTCGGCAAAGGCCAGCAGCGCATCGGTATCGACCCCGTAGACGCGGGCGACAAACCGGATGTTCTGCGCGGCGGACAGGTCAGGGTGGAAGCTGCCGGCAAAGCCGACGGGCCATGACAAGCGGCCTTGCACCTCGATCCGGCCTCGCGACGGGCTTTGCGTTCCGGCAATCATGTGCAGCAGCGTCGATTTGCCCGCACCATTGCGCCCCAAAAGCCCGATGGACCGCCCCGCAGGCAGGGTCATCGTGGTCGGCTCCAGCACGCATTTTTCCACCCCGTCGAGGCGAAAGGTCTTGGCGGCGTCGATCAGGCGGATCATCGCGTCAGCGCCGGTCACGCATGGCATAGAAAAGCAGCGTGGCAATCGACCAAAGCGCAAATGCGAAGGCCGCAATCAGCGCCAGCCTGGTCCCCCGATCCGGATAGCGAGCCGATTCCGCCAATGTTGGCTGGATATGGGCGGCGAGATAGCGCCCCTGTCGTCCGGCATTGGCCTGCGCCACCTCATAGGCGACGCGGGCGGCAAGATAGGCCTCTTCGGCAAACTGACGCTCGATCCCGAGGCGTTCGAACTCAGCCACCAGACCGGCATAGCCATCGGCTGCGGCCTGATCACTGCCTTGGCCCAGCTTGCCGCGTTCGGCGGTAATCTGCGCCTTGATGACGGCCACGCGGCGTTCGGCCTGCGGCAGGCGGCGATCGGTCGGGACGGTTGTGGTGCGCAGCATGTCCAGCCGGACCTGCGCGCCGGTCAGTTCCTGCTGCAGTGCCGAGATGACGCTGGACTGCGCGGTCAGCTCGGCGTCCGGATCGACCATCTGGTGGAGGTTGCGAAACCGCGTCACGTCGATCCTTGTGTCAACAAGAACCCTTGATGCGCGGTCAAGCTCGGCGCGGGCAAAGCGGAGGCCATCCGCCAGGGCCACGTCATTCAGCCGGTTGATCATCGTCGACGACCGATCCAGGATCGCGGTCGTGACCGCCTGTGCGTCATCCGGTGCGAAGGCCAGCACCCGCACCTCGATCAGGCGCGTTGCGGTGTCGTATTGGACTGACACCATGTCCTGCCAGTAATCCACCAGATCCTCGACGCTGCCCTGGTCATCAAAGGCAAAGACCGGGTCCCCCACGGGTCTGGACCACATGCCGCGAAGATCAAGCGTGGCATCAAGTTCGTTCACCAGCTGCTGGCTGTGGATATACTGGTAAAGGATGTCGGTATCGGCCGAACCCGAGCCGGGAAATCCAACCAGCCCGCCCAACAGGGCAGAGGCCGGATGCCCGTCTTCGCGGTGGACGGAAAAGCTTGTGACCGATGCAAACTGGTCTGCCGCGCGCGCCCAAAGGTACCAGGCCGATAGAAGGAATGGCACCAGCACGGTCACGAAAAAGCTTGCCATTAGCCACCGGTGTCGTGGTTGCAATCGGCTTGCGCGCGCCGGGGCGGCAACATCTGCGGGCCTGCGCACAGGCGTCGTGACCAGATGGGTCAGGCTGTCGGCATGTGCAGGCAGACGGGACGGCACGGACGCCTGATGTGGCGCTGCGACCGACAAAGACCGCGCGATCACCGGGTCGGCACGACCGGTCTGGGGGGGGGATAGGTCAGACATCTGGCTGGGGCAGTCCTTGTACTGGCGCGGTCGAGGTGATGGGGTGGAGCGGGCGATTTCGGCACCCGCGAACCCGGCGTTAACCTGTCATGCCCCAAGACTAGGCGGCAGAGTTTCCCGAAAGATTAACGCATGTCCCCTTTGCCAAACCCCGCCCTGATGCCCCGGACCGGCCGCCGCCTTACAGCCGGTCGTGCCATCGCCGCCCTGATGCTGCGCGAGATGAGTTCGACGTATGGCCGCTCGCCCGGCGGATATGTCTGGGCTATCGTGGAACCGGTTGCGGGCATCGCGATCCTGACCTTTGCGTCGTCGCTGATGTTTTCAAACCCGCCGATCGGGAGCAGCTTTGAACTGTTCTATGCCACAGGCATGCTGCCCTTCTTGATGTTCACGATGATTGCCAACCGCGTCGGCACCAGCCTTCTGTTCTCGCGCCCGTTGCTGGTCTATCCGGCGGTCACCTTTGCCGATGCGGTGCTGGCACGGTTTTTCGTGAACCTTCTGACCGAGCTTTTGGTGTTCGTCGTGGTGATTGGAGGGCTGCTTGCGATCTATGACACGGGCGCGCATCTGGCACCGGTGGCGATTGCGCAAAGTCTTGGTTTGACAGCGATCTTTGCGCTGGCTGTGGGCACGGCCAATGCGTACCTGTTCTTGCGCTGGCACCTGTGGCATGTGCTCTGGTCGGTGATCTCGCGTCCGCTCTTCCTTATTTCCGGGGTGTTCTTTTTGTACGGAGCGCTGCCCGCCGCGATGCAGGACGCGCTGTGGTACAATCCCCTGATCCACGCCATCGGCCTGATGCGCGCGGGATTTTACCCGACCTACGTCGCCGATTACACCGCGCCCGCATATGTCCTGCTGGTGTCGATGGCGCTGTTCGCTGTGGCGTTTTTCGCCCTTCACCGGCATGCAAAATGGCTGCTGCACGAAGGCTAGGGCGCGCGCGCGGCCCGTCCGCGTCGTTCAGTTCAGATCAGGAACTGCCGGACCTTCTGGCCGAAAAGCGATTGGGCCTGGGTATAGGTATCCGCGTCGGCGCGCACGCGGGCAAAGATCGCGGCCCGCGTGGCGGCGTCAAAGGGCAGCACCTTGGCGCGTGCCGCTGCAAGGTTTTCACGCGGCAGCGCGGGCGGTGAGCCGAAGTGCTGGGGAACGTCGAGATTGCCGAGCACGAAGTTCAGCGCATGCAGCCCCTCGGTCAGCCGGTCCGACAGCAGCAAAAGATCATAGTCGCGCAGGTCTACCCCCGCCAGATAGCGCGTCATGGCATCACCCACCCCGGGCAGGGCGGCAAACTCCACCACCGTCATGCCCTCGCTGATCGCACGATGGTAGGCCGAGGCCGCCCCGCCATCGTTCAGTTCGTGCAGATATTGGCTGATCACCCGATCGACCGGATGGCGCAGCGTGGCGATCAGCTTGGCCTGCGGGAACGTCTGCAGATGGCGCCGGACGCTGAAATGCCCGTGGATGCCGCGAAAATAGCCCGCGACGAAGTCCGCATGCGCGGCGATCTGCGGGTCAGGACAGCTTTCCGACGGGTTGTCGGGATAATCCATCAGGACCCGCTTGCGAAAGACTCGGTCCAGCACCAGGCCCAGCGTCGTGCCGGCGGTTTTCGGAATAT
>JANPKV010000320.1:0-18122 GCA_031426185.1 Rhodobacterales bacterium
GACCCCGCCCGAGGCGGTGTTCGACATCTTTCGCCGCGAGTTCGATGCGGCCTTCGACGAGGGCGGGCTGTTTCAGCTGGTGATGCATCCCTTCGTCATCGGCTACCGCTCTCGCATCTGGATCCTTGACCAGTTGATCGCGCATGCCAAGGCGCGCGGGGCCGTCTGGTTCGCCACCCACGCCGAGGTTGCCAGCTGGGTCTGGCAGCACCGGCCCGAACACATCTGAAAGCACCGATGATGACAATCGACTTTGCCCCCCTTGTCCGACAGGCGAACCTTGTGGCCGGCGACTGGATCGCCGCCGACAGCGGTCGCACGCTGGAGGTGACGAACCCGGCCACTGGTGCGGTCATTGCGACGGTTCCAAGTTGCGGCACAGCCGAAACACGCAGGGCGATCGACGCCGCGCATGCAGCTTTTCCGGCCTATGCCGCGATGCCCTTGGGCGAACGGGTCGCCCTGATGCGCAAGCTCAATCAGCTTATCATCGACAACCTTGATGGGCTGGCGGCGCTTCTGACCGCCGAACAGGGCAAGCCGCTGACCGAGTCGCGCGCCGAAGTTGGGTCTTCGGCTGCCTATGTGTTGTGGTTTGCCGAAGAGGCGCGGCGCACCTACGGTGCCAACATCCCTGCTGCGGTTGCCGGCCGACGGCTGATGACCACCCGCCATCCGGTCGGTGTGGTTGCGGCGATCACGCCGTGGAACTTTCCGTCCTCGATGCTGGCGCGCAAGCTTGGGCCGGCGCTGGCTGCCGGCTGTACCGTTGTCGTCAAACCTGCCAGCGCCACGCCGCTTTCGGGGCTGGTCTGGGGGCATCTGTGCGAACTGGCGGGCTTTCCCAAGGGGGTGGTCAACATCCTGACCGGGTCCGCCCGCGAGATCGGCGGCGAGATCACAGCCAACAAGAAAGTCCGCAAGATCACGTTCACCGGGTCTACCGAAATCGGCAAGCAACTGCTGCGCGAGGCCGCCGGAACCGTCAAACGTGTCTCGATGGAACTGGGCGGCAATGCACCCTTCATCGTGTTTGACGACGCCGATCTCGAGGCGGCCGTGAATGGCGCGATCATCGCCAAATTCCGGAATGCCGGCCAGACCTGCGTCTGCACTAACCGGCTTTATGTGCAGTCGGGCATCTATGATCGTTTCATCGCCCGCTTTGCCGAAAGGGTTGCCGCCCTGAACGTGGCTCCGGGCACCGAAGCGGGGGCCGAGCAAGGCCCGCTGATCGACACCGCAGCCATGACAAAGATTGAAGAATTCGTGGCGGATGCGCTTGCCAAGGGTGCGACGCTGGTGACAGGCGGGGGGCGCCATGCGCGCGGGGGACTGTTCTTTCAGCCCACGGTGCTGTCGGACGCCTCGACGGAGATGCGCTTCACCACCGAGGAAATCTTTGGCCCCGTGGCACCCGTCTACCGCTTTGACACCGAGGACGAGGCGATCGAAGCCGCCAATGCCACGGATTACGGGCTGGCGGCCTATGCCTATACGCAAGGGCTGGCGCGCATGTTCCGGCTGCAGGCGCGGCTGGAATACGGGCTGATCGGGATCAACGAGGTGCTGATCGTCTCACCCGAGGCCCCGTTTGGCGGGCTCAAGGAATCCGGCCTTGGCAAGGAAGGCAGCTGGCAAGGCATCGACGATTACATGGACACCAAATACACCTGCATCGGCGGGCTGTAACCCAACCTGCAAAGGATCCTCAAGATGCTGAAGTTCTACTACAACGCCGCCCCCAACCCCCTGAAAGTGGGGCTGTTTCTGGAGGAATCCGGGCTTGCCTACGAGGGCATCCCGGTCGATACCCGGCGCGGTCAGCAGCATGATCCGGCTTTTCTGGCGATCAACCCGAATGCCAAGGTCCCCGCCATAGTGGATGGCGACGTGGTCGTGTTCGACAGCAACGCGATCCTTCTCTATCTGGCGGAAAAGACCGGGCAATTCCTGCCCGATGACACGCCCGCGGCGCGCGGTGCGCTTTTGTCGTGGCTGATGTTCGTGGCGTCGGGCGTCGGGCCGTTTTCCGGGCAGGCGGTGCATTTCCGCCATGTCGCGCCCGGCGAAAACCCCTATCCCCGCAAGCGCTATGACTACGAGGCGCGCCGGCATTGGCGCATCGTGGATGACCGGCTGGCGCTGCATCCCTACATGCTGGGCGATACCTATACGATTGTCGATATGGCCGTCTGGGGTTGGGCCTCGCGCATCGACTATGCGCTGGGAGATGGTGCGATCGGCACCTTTGCCAATGTCGCCCGGCTGAAGGCAGAGATCGATGCACGCCCCGCCGGCCAGCGCGCGCTGGGGTTGAAGGACCGCCACGCCTTCAAGCTGGAACTGGACGAGCCGGCCATGCGCGCGATGTATCCGCAGATCTTCGCCCCCGATCCCGCATGACGAAAACCGCGATCATCACCGGCGCCGGGTCGGGCATCGGGCGGGCCATCGCCCAGCGCTTCGCCGCCGATGGCATCGCCGTGGTCTGTGCGGATCTGAACGAGGCGGCGGTGATGCGGGTGGTGGCGGACCTGACGGCGGACGGGCGATCTGCGCTTGCGCTGCACACCGACATCACCGACGAGGCTTCGGTGGCCGACATGGCCCGCCGCGCTGTGGACTGGGCGGGGCAGATCGATATCTGCGTCGCCAATGCAGGCGCCATGGTCGAAGGCGACATTCTGGCGCTGTCCCTGGACGACTGGAACCGGGCGTTGCGGATCAATGCCACCGGGGCCTTCCTGACCGCACGCGCCGTGCTGCCGCATCTTCTGGTGCAGGGCGGCACGCTGGTCTTTACCGCCTCGACCGTCGGATTGGCGGGCCTGAAAGGGGTTGCGGGCTATTCGGCGGCAAAAGGTGCTGTCGTCGCCCTGACGCGGCAGCTCGCCGCCGATTTCGCCGCGCGCGGCGTGCGCGTGAATGCGGTGGCCCCCGGCGCGGTGCGCACCCCGCTGTCGGAATCGCAGTTCCGCGCCAGGGCATCGGACGAGGCGGAGTTTCAGGCGCTGCTGAACCAGGTCATCGGGCGCTATCCGATTTCCCGCTGGGGCACGTCCGAAGAAATCGCCGAGGTGGTGTTGTTCCTTGCGACCGAACGATCTTCGTGGATGACCGGGCAGATCATCCCGATCGACGGCGGGCTGCTCGAACTGCGCTGAGGGTCTTTGCCGTGATCCGTCAGGCTTCCAGCTCCGCCACCAGTTCGTCCGTCGTCATCTGGCGGCAATACCCTTTGATTGCAGCTATCGATGCCGCCTGCCGCGCGTCGGTGAACGTAGCACAGGCATCCGTCACTTGTGTCACCAGATAGCCCAGATCGCAGGCATCGCGAATGGCGCTTTCCACGCATTGGTCGGTCAGCACACCGGAGAGGATCAGTTGCTGCACACCAAGATTGCGCAGCAGATAATCTATGTGGGTCGACACAAACACGCTGGACGATGATTTCGGCAGCACGATCTCGTCGCCGATGGGGGCAATCTCGTCCACCACCTTGCCGTCCCACGACCCTTTGGGCACGTTGAAGCCGGTGATCTTGTAGTCAAGGCTGCGGTCGCGGCCATCCTGCGTCAGGCTTTCGATGGTGGTGTACATCACCTCGACACCCGCCCGCCGCGCTGCGGCCTGAAGTCGTTGCATCCGCGGCAGGACGTGGTCACGCATCTGCGCAAGGAACGGGTCGCGCTTTTCCGCAAGCTCGCTGTCGGACATCGCATCCCACTCGGCCCCGTCGCGGTGGCATGAGAAGTTCTGCACGTCGATGAACAACAGCGCCGCCCGGTCAGGCAGGATGGGGACCTGCCTCGACGTGGTGGACAGAAACGGGGACGGCATTTCAAACCTCGCATCAAGGGGGGCGGTGGGCGCAATAGACGTTGCGTTGTCGCATATCTGTTCACAAAATGACCCCATCAGGCAAGCCGGGGAAAGATCCGTGTCGCAAACCAGTCACCCACCCTTCACATTTGTTGCAACCTCCGATTTCGCGGGGCTGCTGCGTGGCAAGGCGGTGCCCGCTTCGGCGTTCGCGCGGCGATGTGTGGGCGGCATTGGCTGGACGCCCACCAACATCCAGATCACCTGCTTTGATACCATCGCCGAGACGCCTTACGGTTCGTTCGGCGACATCGCCCTTCACGGCGACCCCGCAACGCGCGTCCTCAGTCGGTTGCCTGACGGGGAAACGCTGGACTTCTGCCTTGCGGATATCACGGACCTGGACGGGGCAGCTTGGGAATGCTGTTCGCGCAGCATGTTGCGCATGGCGGCGGCCCGGCTTTTGGACGAAACCGGGCTGGAAGTGCGCGCCAGTTTCGAGCACGAATTCATGTTTCTGGCGCCCAGCGACACCCAGTCATTTTCAGTCGCGGGTTTTGCGGAACGGCTTGGGTTCATGCGGGCGCTGATGACGGCGCTGGATGGCACGGGGATCACGCCGGACAGCTTTTTGCGCGAATACGGGCCGGGCCAGATGGAGGTCACCATTCCCCCCGCATCCGCCCTTCGCGCCGCCGACGAAGCAGCACTCCTGCGCGAGATCACGCGCGCGGTCGGGCGCGCCATGGGCCAGCCGCTGACCTTTTCTCCGCTGGTCGCGCCCGACATCGTCGGCAATGGCGTGCATGTCCACATGAGCCTTTGGGACGCCGATGGGTGCCCCGTGACCTACGCGCCTGCAGGCCAGCACGGGCTGTCGCCAGTGGCCGGATCCTTTGTCGCGGGCATCTTGTCACACATGAGTGCCTTGACCGCGATCACCGCGCCTTCGGCCATCTCGGCCCATCGGTTGACGCCGCATCGCTGGAGTGCTGCCTTCAACAATCTGGCCGTGCAGGACCGCGAAGCCGCCATCCGTATCTGTCCCCTGCTCGCGACCGAAGCGTCAGACCGCGCGCGCCAGTTCAATTTCGAATATCGCGCGGCCGATGCCGCAGCCTCGCCCCATCTGACGCTCGCCGCCCTGATCGAGGCCGGATTGACGGGCATCCGCGCGGGCCTTGCGACCCCCGAAGCCACGACCGAGGACCTCAGCCTGTTATCGCCCGACGTTCTGGCAGCCCGGGGCCTGCAGCGCCTGCCCGAATCGTTGGAGGCAGCCCTTGCGGCGCTGGAAGCGGACGCCCCGCTGCGGGCGGCATTTCCACCCCGCGCGATCGACATTTACCTCGCCCACAAGCGCGCCGAGGCAACCCATGCCGCAGCGATGACCGTGGATGCCCGGTTTTCAGCTTATGCCGCAATCTACTGAAGGCGGCGCAAAGAAAACCATTGAAATAAGGTGCTCAGCGCATAACAGTTCGCCTAGCGAACAAGGAGGTTTGAGATGAACACTGAGCGTCTTGTGAAACAACTGGCATCACGGAACCCCCTGAGCCGGCCGATGCAGCATTCGGTCAGCCGTCGAAAAGTCATGCAAGGCATCGCAGCCGGCGCGGCCGCCGCCAGCATGCCGATGGCCGCAGCCGCACAGACGCGGCCGCTGTCGCTGTTGACCTGGGATGCCTATGCCGACCCGCGTCTTCTGGCATTGTGGAAGGAACAGACGGGGGGCGAGATCCGCTATGAGATCCACATTTCGGACCCCACCTCGGTCAACCGCCTGCGCGCGGGCGAAACGTCGGTGTGGGATTTCATCAACGTCAACAACCCCTGGGCGCGCAACGAGATGTGGCCCGCAGGCCTGATCCGCGACCTGCCCCGCGACCGGTTCGAGCCGCTTTATGCGCAGATGAAGCCGAAGTTTGCCGCCCCCTACCCTTGGGCAATGAGCGCGGATGGCAACCACCTTCTGGGCATCGTGCAGCGCTATGAAACGTTCGACTTCGTGGTGAACTCGGACGTGATCTCGCCGCAGCTGGCCAAGGACGAAGGGTGGGACCTGTTCAACAACCCGGATTTCAACGGTCGTTACGGCATTCTGGCCTATGAAGACTGGAACGTGATGGACATCTGCATGGGCGCAGGCGTGCATCCCTTCAAGGTCAAGACAGACGAAGAGGTCGCCAAGTTCGAAGAGACGGCAAAGCGCTGGATCCAGAATGCCAAGCTGATCACCACCGATTTCGTGCAGCTGAACCTTGCCATGCTGAACGGCGAGATCGACCTGTATTTCACCGGCGGCACTTACACCACCGCCGCCGCCCGACTGGAGGGCGTGAGCAATCTCTACGCGATCACGCCGAATTCCGGCCCCGCCGACGGCAAGGGCGGCATCAACTGGATCGAGATCAATTCGGCCGTGGCCAACCCCGATCCGCTGGACGCGGCGCTCGATTTCCTCGAGTTCATCACGACACCGGATGCGGCCGAAATCGTGGCACGCGGCAATGGCAACCTGCAGCCGGTCGCACAGATGGCAAATCCTGATCTGATGGCGCGTTTCAAGCCCGAAGAACTGGCGGCGATCCAGTGGGACGAGTTCGACGAACGCATCGCCAATGCCGTCGAATTCGACATCGTGCCCGACTACGACAGGCTTTATGACATCTATTCCGCTGCGATGCGCGCCCGGGGCTAAGGGATGACCACATCCCCGCCGGCCCTTTCGCTGACGGGTCTGACCAAGCGTTTCGGCACCCTGTCCGCCGTGGACGGGGTGTCGATCGACATCGCGGAAGGCGAGTTTTTCACCATCGTCGGGCCCTCGGGCAGCGGCAAATCGACGCTGGTGCGGTTGCTGGCGGGCCTCGACACGCCCAGCGCCGGCACGTTGCACCTGCGCGGTCGCGACATCACCAACACACCCGCCAACCAGCGGCCCACCGCAATGGTGTTCCAGTCGCTGGCGCTGTTTGATCATCGCAGCGTCGGGCAGAACATCGAATTCGCCATGAAGATGAAGGGTGTGGCCCCCGATGCCCGCCGTTCTCGCGCGATGGAACTTTTGCGGCTGGTGCGGCTGCCCGAGGATTTCTATGCCCGCCCGGTGACCCAATGTTCGGGGGGCGAAAGGCAGCGCGTCGCACTGGCCCGGGCGCTCGGTTCGGACCCCGAGATCCTGTTTTTTGACGAACCGCTGTCGGCCATCGACTACCGCCTGCGCAAGACGCTCGAAGTTGAATTGAAAGAGTTGCACCAGCGGACCGGCAAGACCTTCATCTACATCACCCACAGTCTGGAAGAGGCGATGGTGATGTCCGACCGGATCGCCATCATGCGCATGGGCAAGTTCGTCCAGGTGGGCACCCCGGACGAGATCTACCGCCGCCCGGCGAACCGGTTCGTTGCGGGCTTCATGGGCGAGGTGAACATTCTTGCGGTAAGCCAGTCCAGCGGGGCGCCTGTGTTTGCCGATCTCGACCTTCCGGCCGCCGATGCGGGGGGTGCTTACGCGGTTCTGAGACCGGAATCGCTGGTTCCGGGCGATGGCAAGGCGTTGGCGTTTGACGCGCTGGTGACGCAAAAGCTGATGCTCGGGTCACGCACGCAATATCATCTGCGGGCGGGCGATGCAGCCTTGATCGCCGAGGTCGGGGCAGCGACAGCGGCCGATCTGTCCATCGGCCAGTCCGCGCGTTTCGGCTTTAGCCCGGCGGATATTGCCTGGGTCAACGACTGATGCGCCGCAATCCCGGTCTGTGGTACGCGGTCCCGCTGACCCTGTTCATGCTGGCTTTCTTCATGGCCCCGATGGTCGTCGTGGGCTGGTACAGCCTGATGCCCGCGCGCAGCTTTGATCTGACGACGGAATTCAGCCTTCACAACTATCGCGCGGCATTTGCCGAGGGCTATGACCGCCCGCTGATGTGGTCGCTGATCGGCGCGGCCCTGACGACGGTCATCGCGGGCCTGCTTGCCTGGCCCACGGCCAAGATCCTGCACCGCCATGCCGGACGCTGGGCAAGCCTTGTCACCGCGCTGATCGCCCTGCCGGTGTTCATTTCCGAAAGCGTGCGGTTGTTCGGCCTGTCGGTGTTCCTCATGCCCGGCGGTGGCATTCTTGCCGGAACGATGAACGCACTGTTCGACGTGCAGATCGGCACCTTTCTGAACACCCGGTTCGCGGCTCTGGTCGGCATGGTCTACATCCACTTTCCGTTCATGCTGTTCCCGCTGCTGTTGGGTGTGGCGATGATCCCGACGGACCGGGTCGAGGCTGCGCGCGATCTCGGGGCCGGTCGGTGGGCGGTGCTGCGCGAGGTTGAATTGCCGTTGGCGGCCCCCGGCCTGCTGATCGGGGGGCTGTTGACCTTTGTGCTCTGCCTTGGCGCCAATGCGGAGGCGGCGATCCTGGGCGGACGGGCGGTGACGGTGATCACCGCCGCCATCGAGCAGCGGTTCAACTATGCGCAGGACTGGCCGATGGGGGCGGCGCTGACGGTTCTCGTGATCGCGGTCACGGCATTGCTGGTCTTTCCGGTGCTGCGGCGGATCGACCTGAACCGGATCATCCGGCGATGACCGCGGGTCGGCATGTCCTGTGGCTGAAGGTGCTGTGGGTATGCACCCTTCTGGCGGCGCTTTACATGCCGATCGTGTCGGTCCTGCTCGCCTCGCTGGCCAACAGTCGCTACATGCGGTTTCCGCACAAGGTGTGGACGCTGGACGCATACCGGGCGGCTGCTGCCGACTATACGACGGTGTCGCTGCATCTGATTTCGTTGCAGATAGCGGTGTTCGTGGTCCTGATCTCGGTGGTTCTGGGGACGCTGGGCGCGATGGCCTATGCACGCTATGACTGGCGCGGGCGCAGCCTGTTCCAGAAGCTGCTGGTATTGCCGATCTTCTTTCCGCAGCCGGTCCTGGGGCTGGCACTGTTGTTATCGATGTCGGCCATCGGCATCGTTCCCAGCTGGAAGACGACGGTGGTGGCCCACGCGGTCTGGATCGTGCCGATCGTGACGCTGGTCATCTCGATCCGGCTGTTCGGGTATGACGTCGCGCAAGAAGAAGCGGCATCCGACCTTGGCGCGTCGCGCTGGCAAGTAATCCGCGAGGTTACGCTGCCCGCCCTGTGGCCCGGCATCTTTTCGGGCGCGCTGTTTGCGTTTCTGCTGTCATGGTCGAACCTGCCGCTGTCAGTCTATACCAGCGGGGCGGATACGCCGCTTCCGGGCTGGCTGTTTTCGCGCACGGCCACCAACTATTCGCCGCTGGTGCCCGCCATCGCGGTCATCGGAACCTTCGTGTCGGGCTTCATCGTACTGGCGCTGGTGATCCTGCAGCGGGTCGTGGCGTCGGTGTCCCGCCAGCGGACCGGCTGACAGCACCAAGACGCGCTTTTCCCGAAAGGAGGGCCCCATGGACCCGAGCACCGCCCTTCGCCATCTGATCGACAAAGACGCCATCGCCGGGCTGATCCATGCCTATTGCTACCACTTTGACCGCAACGAGCCCGATGCCGTTGCCGCCCTGTTCGCATCGGATGCGGTGGTGGACTACGGGCCGGAAACCCCCGATCTGCACGGGATGGCTGCAATCCGAAAGGCGGTTGCGGCGGGGTTGCAGAACACCTTTGCCGCGACCAGCCATCATGTGTCCAACATCGAGATTCAATTCGACACACCGGACACCGCAAGCAGCATCTGTTATCTCTATGCTTGGCACCGGTATCAATCCGGCGCGCCGGAGGGCGAGCTTTGGGCGCAGTATCATCATGCGTTCGTGCGTCTCGCGGAAGGCTGGCGAATATCCCGGCTGGTGCTGAAGGCTGCCGGAACACGGGATTTTCACCGCGCCAGCATGCATCCGATCGGTCGGCGCTGACGGATGCGCCGACCTCGCCAGCGGGGGCCGAGCCGCGCCCCCGGAAATCACCGTCATCCCATGGGAGAGACCTTTGACATCGCAACCTGACACGATCACCCTTGCCGGGGGGTTGACGATCCGCCGGCTGGTCACCGGCCTTTGGCAAATGGCCGATCAAGAGCGTGATGGGCGCGCCTTTGATCTGGACAAGGCCGCCGAGGCGCTGGCGGCCTATGCCCGCGCGGGCTTTGACACCTTCGACATGGCCGACCACTACGGCAGCGCCGAAATCGTGGCGGGCATGGTTCACCGCGCGATGCGCGAGGCGGGCGAAGTGCCCCCCGTGATCATGACAAAATGGTGCCCACCCCCCGGCCCGATGACGCTGGATGTGGTTCGCGCCGGGGTCGAGACATCTTTGCGCCGGCTCCAGATGGACCGGGTGGATGTCCTGCAGTTCCACTGGTGGAGGTACGAATCCCCGGAATATCTGGATGCGCTGACGCATCTGATGCGGTTGCGGCAAGAGGGGCTGATCCGGGAAATCGGGTTGACCAACTTTGACGCGGCGCATCTGCGGATGGTGCTGCGCCACGGCATCCAGATTGCAACCAACCAGGTCTGCTTTTCCCTGCTCGACCGCCGGGCGGCAGGGGCGCTGTCGGAGGTCGCGGCCGCCGAGGGGGTTCACCTGCTGGCGTTCGGCACGCTTTGCGGCGGGTTCCTGTCGGATCGCTGGGTCGGCGCGCCGGAGCCTGCAGACATCGCCGACTGGAGCCGGATGAAGTACAAGCGCTTTGTCGATGCCGCAGGGGGCTGGGTGCCGTTTCAGGGCTTGCTGAAGGTGCTGGCACCGATTGCGCGCAAGCATGGGGTGTCGGTGTCGAACGTCGCCTCGCGCTGGGTGCTTGACCACGACGCCGTGGCGGCGACGATCATCGGGGCGCGCATGGGCGAAAATCAGCATCGTGACGACAATCTGGCGGTGTTCGGCCTGCATCTGGACACCGAGGATCGTGCCGCCATCGCGGATGCGACGGCATCGCTCACGCCGATTGGCGGCGATTGCGGGGATGAATACCGCAAGCCGCCCTTCCTGACCGCCTCGGGGGACCTCAGTCACCACCTCGACGCCCTGCCCCCGGTCTTTCCGGTGTCGCCCAGCCCGTCCCGGCCTGCCCGCCTGCGCGCGCTGAGCGGGTCGGTCTGGGAGGTGAAGGCCGGTTTCAGCCGCGCCATCCGCGTGGGCGACCGCATCCTGATCAGCGGCACGACCGCAACCGACCCCCACGGCAATCCGGTCTGTCCGGGTGATGCCGAAGGCCAGACCGTGTACATTCTCGACAAGATTCTTGCGGCTGTGGGGTCGTTGGGCGGCAAACCCGAAGACATCGTGCGCACCCGCATCTACCTGAGCGATGCCGCCCTCTGGGAGCCGGTATCTGCCGTGCATGCGCGGTATTTCGGGGCGATCCTGCCTGCCAACACGCTTGTCGCGGTGTCAGGACTGATCGGCCCCTACGCGGTCGAAATCGAGGCCGAGGCGATCGGCGATCCGGCGGGCTGACGATGCAACACGCGCGTGGCAAAATGCCACAAGTTCTTGTTGACTTGGACCGCCTTCTGCAGGACGCTCAACTGCGCACAATAGTTCGTTTTGCGCACAACCGCGGGTTTTGCGCAGTCCTGGCCTTGAACCAGGGACAACAACCGCCCCGAAACCGGGGCTTCCATGGGGAGAAGACGTAAAATGCTGAGAAGAACCCTGCTTGCAAGCATCGCCGGTCTTGCGCTGGCTTCAGCGTCGCTGACGGCTGTTCAGGCGCGCAGTCTTGACGACATCCTCGCCGACGGAAAGATCCGCATCGGCATCAACCCGAACTTCCCGAACATGAGCGTGCGCAACGCCGCTGGCGAGTGGGAAGGCTTCGACATCGAGATCGGCAAGGCCCTTGCGACCGCGATGGGCGTCGAGGTGGAATGGGTTCCCACGGAAACCCCGCAGCGCGTACCGTTTCTTGTATCCGACCGGATCGATATTTCGCTGGGTGCCCTCACGCGCAACAGCGAGCGGGCCAAGCTGATCGACTTCACCGTGCCGCTGCACACCGAAGTTCTGGCCGTTCTGACCACCGAGGCCGTCGAAGGCGCCACCTGGAAAGACCTCGACAAGGACACCGTGACGCTGGCCAACATGCGCGGCAACTGGACCGTCGACTGGACGGCCGAAAACCTGCCCGCCGCCAAGGTCGAACTGGTCGACACCATGGCCGATACCGTGCGCCTTGTGGCGCAGGGCCGTGCGGATGCCATCGTCGAGAACATCGACTTCTTCATGGCCTTCACCAAGAACTACCCGGACGTGAAGTGGCGTGTCATGCCCGACCCGATCGACGTTGCCTACTGCGCCATCGGTGTCAGCCAAGGCAATGAAAACCTGGCCGAGGTGCTGAACATCGCGTTGTTCAACCTGCACAACTCCGGCACGGTCAATGCCTTGTGGGAGCAGTATTACGGCGCGCCGATGCTGCGCAAGATCGAGCCGAACCCCTACTTCTGACCCGCACCCGCGATCTGCACCCGCAGCCCTACGGCTGCGGGTGTTTCGTTGGGTTGTCCTGCCAGAGGTAAGCATGGATTACAGATTTCAGTTCGGCGTCGTCTGGGAGAACCTTGATGCCCTGTTTCAGGGTGCCTGGCTGACCTTCCAGCTTGGCACGCTGTCCTTTGCCGGCGGGGCGCTGATCGGACTGTTCTGTGCCGCCATCATCGCCTTCGGCCCGTTTCTGATGCGCCTGCCAGTCCATATCTATGTGGTCGCCATCACCAATACGCCGGCGCTGATCCAGATCTATTTCCTGTATTACGGCCTGCCTGAATTCGGCATCCGGCTGTCCAGCGAGGCGTGCCTCCTGATCGGGCTTATCCTGAATGCCGGCGCCTATCTGACGCTGATCATGCGCGCGGGCTTCTTGTCGGTGCGGCGGACCGAACTGGAGGCAGGGCAAGTACTGGGCATGTCGGTGATCCAGCAGATCCGCTTTGTCATCCTGCCGCATCTGGTGAAATCGATCTATCCTGCGCTTGCCAACTTCTTCATCGTGATCCTGGTGATGGGGACGTCGATCGGGGCGCTGGTGGGCGTGGACGAGCTGACCGGTCAGGCGATCAACCTGTCATCGGTCAATTATCGTTGGCTGGAATACTTCACGGTGGTCGCGCTCATGTATGTGGTGCTGACCTTTGTGGCCAGCATCGGGCTTGCGCTTCTGGGCCGCTGGGCGTTCCGCGTGCGTGCGAGGATCTTCTGATGGGCAGCATACTGGACCAGATCCCGAATTTCTTTACCCCAGACAACGTGCGGATGCTGCTCGAGGCCGCCTGGATGACGCTGGGCATGACCTTTGCCGGCTGCCTGATCGGCTTTGGTCTGGCCTTCGTGCTGGTCTACCTGCGCCAGACGCCGGGCCTGTGGGCGCTGCCGCTCAGGGTGATCTGCATCACCTATGTTGAATTCTTTCGCCGGATTCCCTTCTTGGTGATCGTCTATCTGGTGCTGTTCTTCATCCAGGCCATCACGCCCAATGCGTCCCTGTTCACCATCGCCGTGATTGCGATCTGCCTCTATTCGGTGGCCTATACCGCCGACATCATCCGGGGTGGCCTGGAGTCGGTGCCCCATACGCAGGTCGAGGCGGCGCGGACGATGAACATGTCGCGGTTCCAGACCACGGTCATGGTGGTGTTGCCACAGGCATGGCCGGTCATCATTCCACCTGCCATCGCATTTGCCGTGTCTTTCATCAAGGACACCGCGCTGGTCAGCCAGATCGGCGTGTTCGAGCTGGCATTTCGTGGCAAAGAGTTGAACAATCAGGGATTTTCGGGTGTCCTTGTGTTTGGCACAATCGCTTTCATCTACTTCATCCTGTCCTTTCCGCTCACGCTTTTGGGCCAACATCTGGAGAAACGGCTTGCCACACCTCGCGGTCAACGCAGTGCGCGCAAAATACGGCAGTCATGAAGTCCTGCGCGGCGTCAGTCTGTCCATCGAAAAGGGAGAGATCGCCGCACTGATCGGTCCATCCGGATCGGGCAAATCCACCGTATTGCGGGCGCTGGTCGGGCTGACCACGATCACCGGCGGAGATGTGGAGATCGCGGGCGAAAGCATTGACTACCGCAACGCATCGTCGGTGCGCGCGGCGCGAGACCGGATGGCGATCGTCTTTCAGCAGTACAATCTGTTCCAGAACATGACTGTCATGAAGAACGTCACACTGGCACCGATCAAGATCAAGCGCCGCCCCCGCGCGGAAGTGGAAGACGAAGCCCGCCGCCTGCTCGATCTGGTGGGGTTGGGTGACAAGCATGCGTCCTATCCCGACCAGTTGTCTGGCGGCCAACAGCAGCGCGTGGCGATTGCGCGGGCGCTGGCCCTGCAGCCCCAGATCCTGTTGCTGGACGAGGTGACCTCGGCGCTGGACCCTGAATTGGTGACCGAGGTTCTGGACGCGATCCGGCGTCTGGCGGCCGAAGGCATGACCATGATCATCGTCAGTCACGAGATGGCCTTCGTGCGCGAGGTCGCCGACAAGGTGGTGTTCATGGACCGGGGCGAAATCATCGAAACGGGTGCGCCGAAAGAGATGTTCGACAATCCCAAGACGGAACGTGCCCGCGATTTCTTTGGCAAGATCCTGCGACACTGATCTTCAAGGAGGCCTTGATGACAAGCCGGGACGGGGTGGACCAGAGATCAGGTGGACGTCTTTCGCCTGAAGACCACTTTGCCATACACGACCTGTTGGTGGACTACTGCCTGCATCTGGATCGGATGGATCTTGGCGCGCTGTCGGGGCTGTTCACAGCCGACTGTCTGGTCGTCTACGGGCCCGACCCCCAACTGACGGCAAACGGGGCGAAGGCGCTTGAGGCATCGCTGGCGCGGATGTGGCGCTGGAACCGCACGGCGCATCACCTGTCGAACCTGCGCATCACCCCCGAGGGCGCCGACACCGCGCTGGCCGAAAGCTATGTCATGGCCTGGCACGAGCGCCCCGACGGATCGACGGCCACGATCTACGGGCGGTATCTGGACCGTCTGTCGCGGACATCCGATGGCTGGCGCATCTCGGAGCGGCGCATGGAAATGAACGGTTCGGACACGGGGTTTCGCGTCGCGATCCCGCAAGCCCCCCGGCACCCGCCACCCGCCGGATGGGCCCCGCCACCCGGGCTGGACGGCCCCGACCCCCAAGGCCAAAAGGACAAGACGTGACCGTCCTGGCTGTTGGGTGGACCCCCTAGCATGGCTGACAAGGTGGACCCCCAGGTCGATCTGGTGATCATCGGGTCGGGCGCTGCCGGTCTTAGCGCTGCCGTGACGGCACAGGCGCAGGGCGCGTCGGTGCTGGTGCTGGAATCTTCGGACCAGATCGGGGGGACGACCGCCTTGTCCGAGGGCATGATCTGGGCGCCGAACACAGCCGAGGCGCGCAATCTTGCCGACGCGCCAAATTCCGACGCGGAGGAGAAGGCCGCCCTTGCCTATTTGCGCGCCACGGCGGGCAACCGCTTCGACGAGGCGCGCGCGGCGGCCTATCTGCGGGCTGTGGTGCCGATGCTTGCACTGATCGGTCGGCAATCCGGGCTGCAATTCGTGCTGAACCGAGGCTCGCGGGATTATGTGCCGGATGCCGAAGGGGCCACTCTGGGGCGACGCGCCCTGAACCCCGTGCCGGTTGACGCGCGCGGCATGCCCCGGGCGCTTTTCGCGCAACTGCGTCCGCCGCTCGGGACGATGATGTTGTTTGGCGGGATGTCGATTGCCTCTCGCGATTTGCACCATTTCCAGAACGTGGCGCGCCGTGCGGTGTCGGCGCTGGTGGTGGCGCGTCGGATCGGCGCCTATCTTCGCGACCGCCTGCTGGGCTGGCCGCGCGGCACGCAGCTGGCGAACGGGGGGGCCATCGTGGCGGCGCTGGCGCAGGCGGTTGATCGGGCTGGGGGGCGGATCCAGACCGGCGCAACCGTACAAAGATTGTTGCTCCGCGATGGCGCCGTGGTCGGGGTCGATCTGGGGGACCGGCTCGTGACCGCCCGACATGGGGTCATTCTTGCCAATGGCGGTCTGACCACTGTCGCTGCCGACCGCCACACGCCGATGGGCCATGTCCCCCTGCCGCCCAAAACGCCGGGTCCGTCTCTGGATGACCTGCTGGCGGATCTGGGGGTCACAGCGGACCTTTCGGTGTCACAGCCGGTGCTCTGGGCGCCAGCTTCGGTCGTGCCTGCGTCGCTGCCCCGCGCCGGGGGATGGCCGCACTTTTCCGACCGCGCCAAACCCGGGGTGATCTGCGTCGGGCCGGATGGCAGCCGCTTTGCCAACGAGGCTATGGTCTACCATGACTTCGTCCCCCGGCTGATCGAGGTCTGGGGCAATCATCCTGACGGCCCGCATGCGTGGATCGTGACGGATCACGCGTCGCTGCGCCGCTATGGGTTGGGCCCGATCGGGCCATTTCCGGTGCGGCTTGGTCCCTATCTGCGGGCGGGCTATCTGTTGAAGGGTCGGACTTTTGCCGATCTGGCCGGGTGCATGGGCGTGGATGCTGAACGCCTGACCACGACTGTCGCGCGCTTCAACGACCATGCGGTGCGCGGTATCGATCCGGATTTCGGACGCGGTCTTAGCGTCTATGACCGGGGCAACGGCGATCCCGCGCACGGCCCGAACCCGACGCTGGGGCCGCTGACGCGGGCGCCGTTCTATGCAATCCGGATCCAGACCGGTGACATCGGCAGTTTCATAGGCCTGAAGACCGATGCTTCGGGCCGCGTGCTGGCGGCTGACGGATCGGTCGTGTCCGGGCTGTGGGCCGCCGGGAATGCGGCCTCGCCGATGACGGGGGGGACATATGCCGCAGCGGGGCTGACGATCGGGGCCGCGATGACCTTCGGATATGTTGCGGCGCTGGACGCGTGCGCAATACGCCAAGAAACGAACGGAGGGAGACGCGAATGATCAAGGTGATGTGGCTGTTGAAGCGGGCGCCGCACCTGACGCTGGACCAGTTCAGGGACTGGTGGCTGAACCAGCACGCCCCGGACATCATGGCCGACCAGACCCCCTATTTGAAACGCTACGTCGTGGATGTGCGGGTGGCCGATGTCGAGGGGCTTGCGGGCAAGCCAGACGCCGAACCGGAATGGGACGGCGTCGCCGAACAATGGTTCGATACCGAAGCGGATTACAACGCCGTCTATGGCCGTGCGGAGCGGCCGACGCGGGCCGATACGCTGGCCCATACGTCGGCGTTTCAGCGCCTTGTCGTGCAGGAACATGAACAGCGGCTGCCCCCGGTCAGCTCCAAGGGAGACGCATGATGCGGTATGCCGGACAACTGGTGATGGTGGTCGGGGCGGCGTCGGGGTTGGGTGAGGCGGCCAGCCGCGCGTTTGCCGCCGAAGGGGCTGACCTCGTGCTGGTGGATCTGGACGCAGCAGGGCTGGCGCAGCTTGCAGGCCAGCTGCCACGCCGCACCGTCACCGTGACCGGCGATGTCGGCGATCCCGACACTGCCCTCGCTGCCGTCGCGGCGGCAGGGCGGGCCGTCGACGTGCTGTTCATCGCCGCAGGCGTCGATCCCAAATCGGCCACCGATGTTCCGGGCACTTCCATTAGCGACTGGAATGCGGTGATGCAGGTGAACGTCACCGCGGCGTTCCTGTTTGCGCGCGCTGTGCTGCCCGGCATGATCGCGGCTGGCGCGGGCTCGCTTCTTTTCACCTCGTCCATCGCCGGTTTGAAGCCCGCGGCACAGGAGGCGGTCTATTCGGTGTCCAAGGCCGCGCTCATTCAGCTGGCGCGCTGCATCGCCATCGACCACGCCGCACAGGGCATCCGAGCCAATTGCTTGTGTCCGGGATACCTGGAGGCGGTGATGCGCGACCGCAGGGCCGTGATGACGGAAAACGATCTGCGCGCGCGATCCCTTGCAGCGCAGGAGGCCGTTCCGATGGGTCGCGAGGGCAGTTATGCGGAGATGTCTGGCCTCGTTCTGTTCCTGTGCGATCATCGCGCGGCCAATTACGTCACCGGGCAGGCCTTTGTGGCGGATGGCGGGGTTCTGCTGGCCTGACGTGCCGGAACGACCCTGGAGCGGCATTTGTCTGACATTTAACAGTTGCGCGATGATCGCAGGTTTGTCAGACATATCCGCATGGCGTTTCACCCTGTTCGGTGTCGCCACCACGCGACCGCCCAAGCCGACACAGACCGGCAGGCGAAGCGCCACACGTCAGCAAGGAGGAACGCATGATATCATTTCGCAGAATGGCGGGCGCGCTGGTGACAGCCGCGCTGCTGTCCGGCCCGGTCGCCGCCCAGACAACCGTCTACAGTGTCGGTGACACCACCAGCG
>JANPKV010000321.1:0-1795 GCA_031426185.1 Rhodobacterales bacterium
ATTCCACCGTGACGACCCAGCTGTTCGATGCCGGTGCGGTCATGCTGGGCAAGCTGAACATGGACGAGTTCGCCATGGGCTCCTCCAACGAGACGTCGTGCTATGGCAACGTCATCAACCCCTGGCGGCGCGGCGGCGACACGACGGCGCTGACCCCCGGCGGGTCATCGGGCGGGTCTGCCTCCGCGGTGGCGGCCGACCTGTGCCTGGCAGCAACCGGCACCGATACGGGCGGGTCGATCCGCCAGCCCGCGGCCTTTACCGGTATCGTGGGGATCAAGCCGACTTACGGGCGCGTCAGCCGCTGGGGCATCGTGGCCTTCGCCTCCAGCCTCGATCAGGCGGGGCCGATGACGAAATCGGTGCGCGACGCCGCGATCATGCTGGGCGCAATGGCCGGTCATGACCCCAAGGATTCCACCAGCGCCGACATCCCAGTGCCCGATTTCGAGGCGGCCCTGACCGGCGACATCAAGGGCAAGCGGATCGGCATTCCGCGCGAATACCGCATGGACGGGATGCCCGACGAGATCGAGGCGCTGTGGCAGACGGGCATCGCCATGATGAAGGATGCAGGGGCGGAGATCGTCGATATCACCCTGCCGCACACGAAATACGCGCTGCCCGCCTATTATGTGATCGCGCCTGCCGAGGCGTCGTCGAACCTCGCGCGGTATGACGGGGTGCGCTATGGCCATCGGGCGAAACTGGCGCAGGGCGACGGCATTACCGAAATGTACGAAAAGACCCGCGCCGAGGGGTTCGGCAAGGAAGTGCAGCGCCGGGTCATGATCGGCACCTATGTGCTGTCGGCCGGTTTCTATGACGCCTATTACAACCGCGCGCGAAAAGTCCGGGCCCTGATCAAGCGCGACTTCGAGACGGTGTTCACGGATGGGATCGACGCGATCCTGACGCCTGCCACGCCAAGTGCCGCCTTTGGTCTTGGGGAGATGGCCGACGCGGATCCCATCAAGATGTATCTCAACGACGTCTTTACGGTCACCGTCAACCTTGCGGGTCTTCCGGGCGTCGCGGTGCCGGTGGGTCTGGACCGCCAGGGTCTGCCCCTTGGGCTGCAGCTGATCGGGCGTCCCTGGGACGAGGCGGGATTGCTCAATCACGCCTATGTGCTGGAGCAGAGCGCGGGCTTTGTGGCCAAAGCGCACAAATGGTGGTAATCGCCCGAAAACGTCGCGAAACACGAGACCCGAACATGCGCCTGACCTTCGCCTTGCCAATTCTTGCCCTGGGGCTTGCAGCCTGCACGCCGACCGTGCCGGAATCTGGCACACAAGGCGTGGGGTTCACCGATTACGCCACTTACCTGAACCAGCAATCACGCGTGCCCGTCGCAACGACGACACCGCTGGGACCGGCGCCCACGGGGTTCTCGCCTGCCGGAGTGGCGGCGGCCATCGACCGCGCCGACGGCACGCTGCCTGCAACTGCGGCGCCCGTGTTTGACCCCAGTGACCCGAACCGCCCGCGCGGCAACGCGCCCGCCGGCATTCAGGTCCAAAGCGGCGAGATGCAGCCCAAATCCGGTGGCATTTCGGACGAGCAGGATTTCAGCGCCGTGTCGCAACGCGAAACCATCGAAAGCGACCGCGCCCGGATCGATCGCAATCGCGCGCAGTATGTCGTCGTGCAGCCCGGTGCGCTGCCGCAGCGTCCCGGCGATACCGGACCGAACATCGTGGAATATGCGATTGCCACGACCCATGCCCCCGGCACGCAGATGTACCGGCGATCGTCCTTTCGGGTGTCGGATCCGGCGGCGGCCTGTGCTCGG
>JANPKV010000322.1:0-6878 GCA_031426185.1 Rhodobacterales bacterium
GGGGCGGCTCCGACCGACACGGACAGCTGACGGCAGCAGGGACCAGCCTGGGCACGCGCCCGGGGGCTGGTCGTCCTCTGCCGTCACTCAAAGACTCACCAACCGACAGGGAAGAAATGTAGAGTGAGAGGAGCAAGACTATCGCGTGCGAGCATGATTCAAGACGCTCCACGTGAAGGCTGCGCTATGCGACAGCTTCAAGGGGCCAAGCGCGCGCATTGTGCGAAGACAGCCGGGTAGGGCAGGGCAGGGCGAGGGAGGCCGGGGGGGCAAAAAGTCTGACGCTTCGATGCCCAGGGACCGGTGGGGGGAGCCATGCGGAGGTTTTTTTCTTAACGATTGGGATTTTGGCGCATCATTCCGAGGTGATCCGCCAAATGCTGAGTTGAACTACTGAACGCATTGGAGAGTGCAAAAATTAGCAATTACATTCAATGGCTTCTAAGGTGATCAACGCTGTAGATCTATACCGGTGCGCCGGGTTGGCGAAATTGACGATAACTCGAGGCATTTATTTGTCCGAGCTCTACGAGCTTGTTGCGTCGGCTTCTGTCGCTTCATGTTGGCGCGATCATGCCCTGGCCGGACGGTTCCATCTTCAGGTCAGGTTCCTCGCACCGGTCACGGAGCCCGATGATCCACTATCGGTGATTCCTTTTTGCCACTTAGTCAGAGTGATCAGCTGGTCCGGTAAACGTCGCGTTTGCAATCTCGGCCCAAAGCGGCCAGTTGGGACGATCACGGCGCCGCGACGCAGCTTCGCCAAATCGGCCGGTGGAACTCGCCGCGGCGAAATCAACCATGACGTGTCTGCAGTGCCGGATCCTTCAGACCTTCGCCTGGGAATAAGGTTGAAGAGCCGCGACACCGGTCATGGCGTGATCGCAACCTTCAGTACGCCGTCGCGCTGGTTCGCGAAGAGATCGTATGCTGCCTCGATGGCGTCCAACGGAAAGCGGTGGGTGACCATCGCGCCAAGGTCCACCTGGCCGGATTCGATGACCGACATCAGTCGCCGCATGCGTTCCTTGCCGCCCGGACAGAGCGTGGTGATGATCGTGTGGTCGCCCAGCCCTGCGACGAAGGCGTCCAGCGGGATTTTCAGATCGCCGGAATAGACCCCGAGGCTCGAGAGCGTGCCGCCCGGCCGCAGCACCCGAAGCGCCGCCTCGAATGTGGACTGCAGCCCCAGCGCCTCGATGGCGACATCGACGCCGCGACCGTCCGTGAGCCGAAGGATCTCGTCCACCGGATTTACCTTGGAGAAGTCCACCACCTCATGCGCCCCCATCCTGCGCGCCATGTCCAGCCGCTCGGGCACGCGGTCCACCGCGATGATCTTCGCGGCCCCCATCAGTCGCGCGCCCGCCGTTGCACAGAGCCCGATGGGCCCCTGGGCGAACACTGCCACCATGTCGCCGATGCGGATCTTGCCACTCTCGGCACCGCCGAAGCCCGTGGACATGATGTCGGGGCACATCAGCACCTGTTCGTCGCTCAGGGCTCCCGGCACCGGCGCGAGGTTGGCCATGGCGTCCTGAACCAGGATGTATTCGGCTTGGGCACCGTCAATGGTGTTGCCGAACTTCCAGCCACCGAGTGGTTTCCAGCCGTGCTTCGTGCCCGCTCCGTCCTGCGAGCAGCGTCCGCACTGGCAGGCGTTCGACCACATCGAGGGGGTGATCGCGCCGGCGATGACTCGCTGCCCTTCGGCATAACCCTGCACGGCCGAGCCCAACTTTTCGATCACGCCCACAGGCTCGTGACCAATGGTCAGGCCCTTCGCCACCGGATACTCGCCCTTCAGGATGTGCACATCAGTCCCACAGATCGTGGTCGTGGTGATCCGCACCAGCGCATCGAGCGGGCCGACATTCGGGATCGGCTTATCCTCCAGCACGATCCGCCCGCGTTCCACGAATACCGCCGCCTTCATCATCGCCATCGTCCATCTCCCATGTAGATCTGTTGCGGCGAGAGTCTCAGCAGCGGAAGGAGCTGTCATTGAGGCAGATCAATCCCTCGCTTTGGCTCTGAAACGTCGACTGTTCGTCGCTGGGCAGTCTTGAAGCCGAAGATCAGGCCGAACTTCTGCTGATCTTCCCCGGGTGCGCACGCGCGGGGTCCGGCCGCTTATCCTGGCGCGTTTGGTCGTAAAAGGAAGGTTCGCAAGGCTTTCGGCCCGATGTCCTCGGCGACGTTGTGGCATGTGGCCCCGTCGAAACGAAGCGACAGAAACCTTCGGGCGACCGACCGACAGCCCCCTATTCCGACGGCGATGGCGAACGCCAGGTTTCTGTCGCGGCTGTAGTTGGTAATGACTTGCGGCAGACCAAGACCCAATTTCCATATGCGAACGACCGCAGTCGACGCTGCAAGAGCAAAAAAGTTGATTAGCTGGAAAAATCAGGCAAACTCGAAATCAAGCGGCGGGTCATATTTTCGCCCGCCCGTTGAGACGATTTATTTTAGGATGAAATATTATGAAACGCATCTATGCGGGCGCTGGTCTGCTATTTCTATCGGCTGCCATCGCCTATTCTGAACCCTTAACGTGCGAGCGCGCGCTTTGTACCTACGAGGTGCAGGTAGCCTCGGTCGCCGCTGACAAGTTCTATGGCTTGCTATTCGGGGCGCCTCATGGGGAGTGTCGACAGTTGCGCTACCGGGTTGAGACTGAGGCTGGCGTCCTCCTCGGGAAGTCGCAGCCACTTGCCGCGGGTGAGGTGGCGGTGGTGCGGATCGGAACAGGGTTCTCGCGTGGCGTACATACCCTGTTGGTAACCGCCGAAGGCTGCTGCGAGGCCCCGATCCTCGCGCGCCGCGTGACGCTGCGCAAGCCTTCGCCCGATCACGGTTGGCGGGCGACCTTAATTGTCGCGTCGATGCCTAAGGCGTGCTAGGTGTCTGCTTCATCCGCAGCATTCCTGTCTGTCTGCAGCCGATCGAGAACAAGCAGCCGGGAAGCGAGGGCTGCCAGTTCTGCCAAAATGTTCTCGCCATAGAAAGCAGAGTCTCATTGGGGACGCGGGTGTCAGAAGAAACCAGCAGAAGCTCATTCTGGTGGGGCAGAGGGCAATTAGGATTTCCGGATGAACAAACGGTCCCCTTTCCGCCACTTTAAGAGGGGCCCGGAGAGCATCCGCCTGGCGGCGCCGGTGACATGGGCAGTTTTCCCTATGCACCGCCGAGCATCCTTCTGCCAGCGTATTGTCCACACTTTGCGACCCAAGGAGGCGCAAGGTCGACCAGCGCCAGATGGTAGGCGGTTGCGGCTGGCATAGGTGGTCAGGTAGACCCGTCCGCGGTCCCGACCATGGTCCAAAATGAGCCTGTCATCCGGCTCAGTATGCCGATGATGCAAGGTTAGCGATTCTGCATGGAGATAGCTGTTCCATCCCGGATGATCACATAGCCTCGCAGCACTCTGTTCTGCCGATGCCTCCCCACGGCAGCCTCCTGTTCCGACATCTGGAACAAACTGTTTCCACGGAAGATCAACATTAGTATTGCTAATAGTCCATTAGATGATATCAATAACACATGAATTCTACGCTAAATTGTCTTCTCTGATCGTCCCTTCAATTAGTACTGGCCGCGTGAATTCCCCTCACGCGGCCATTTTCTTAGCAGGAGTGCGCGCTCTTGTTGGTGCGCTTCCAAGTTATGCTGTCGCGGATACATTAACACGATAAATCAATCGATTGAGAATTTCCTTGGGTACCGCGCGGCGCTGCGGTACGAGCGGTCTCGCACGCGATTTCGATGACATGCAGGCATGTTGATGCACCGCCTGGACCAAACCAACGGACTACCCGACAGGCAAGTTCGAAAATGCAGTCGTGAACCGCTTTAGGGTCATCAAAGTTGCCGAACATGATCCCATAGGCTCGCTTCAGAGGCAGGGTGGTCATCCGCCATTCCTTAGAGTGCATCAAGCGCGTCAAGATTTCGCCATCTTTGCTGGTCACCACCTGTTTTGGGTCGTGGGGGCTTCTTGATGGAGAAAGTCAGATGAGCCACGCAGACTATCTTAAGGGCCTCATTTACGAGGACTTTCTGGATTCGATCGCGTCCGTTCGCACGGGCACACATCCCGCCACCGCGTTCCGTGACCATGAGGCGCGGGTCGCTCGGCTCCGGATGCAAGTAGCTGCAGCAAAGACGGGCCACATCCGTCACGGCGCGCAACTTTCTCTGGTCGCCTGACCGCAGGGTCACCAGCTCGTAACTGCGCGAACAGCGAGCCGCTGACTCCTATGTACATGAAGACAAGTTAAGACCGGGAAAGTGAAGAGTGGATATGTCGAAACGGAAGTTCAGCTGTGGGCTCAAGATCGAAGCCGGCAGGCTTGTGACGGACCGAGGTGTACTGGTGGCACTGTCCGCCCGTGACCTCAACATCGAGGTCAGCGTGTTGCGTCGCTGGACCCTGCGAAGGCCGTTTCCGGGAATGGGCGGCGGCTCTAAGCTTACCCAACCTAGCCTGCAGTTTTAGCTCTCGCGGTCGTCTCCGTGACGCTCCAGCCTGGTGCGACTGATCCTGCACATCCTGGCCGCGGCAGCGGCGGATGGGCAAAGAGGCGCCGGGCTTCTGGCGTCAAACCATACGCCGTTGCATAGCGCGCCAGCTCGGTTTCAAGCGCGGCGATGCGTGCAAGTAGCTGTTCCTGATCCCAAGCATTTTCTGCCTTGCCTGATCGGACAAGTTGCATGAGGCGTGCCGACAATGCCCAGACCTTACGCATCTGCGGCACCGTTCTGACCTGTCTCATTCAAACCCCTGCCGCCGGCGCAACCTGCATTAGGTCGACCGGAAGAAAGACAGACCGGGGCGAGGACCGTCACCACCGATACGATGATGCTGGACAGAAAGAGAGCGGGCAACAACGACCAAAAGAACAGATAGGAACCGAGAAAACTCGCGACACCTGCGATTAGCCCGATCAGAACATAGCCAAACATTCCAACAACCTCCACTCAACACGCTCCCAGAGCGCTGCACCGATCACTGCATCAACTGTCGCCTCACCTCCGTAGGGTAAGGCGGCTCTTCTGCTTGGAATTGGTGCCCGAGCGCCAATCGAGATGCGCCAGAAGGGCCCTCGTCCTTGCGGTCTCCAGGTCACGTCGCGTGATGCGCACCCACAGCGCGGAGAACAGCGCCAGAACCACAGCACTCGTCACATAAACCGTTGCAATCATCACATCACCTACCTTCACTTCTACTTCGCTTCTCGGACGGAAGTCTCGATTGCACGCTGCGCTCGAGACCGCCCAGTCCTTCTCACCTTGACCACCAGTCTCTGCCGGACACCGCACACCACGATCACTCAAAAACAGCGTCAGGCAGGTCAGTCACTCGTTACTCGAACCCGTACGACTCACTACACTATGAAGCTAATTAGCATTACTAATGCGTCATAAGTAAGTCTTACTTTATGGTGATATTTTGACGAGGTCATCAACGGTTTGGCACGGCTGGAACGGGCGACATCGCGCGAGCGCGGCGGCGGGGGGCACTGTCAAGGCTACCCTGCCAGCGATGTTCTCGGTTTTGTCCACCATGGGGACGCAAACGGCGACGGCGCGTGATCTGAATTGATCTGTTCGAGTGCCTGCGAGAAACGCTCCCTGCTCGAAAGCGCCGCCTAGGCGCAACCCGCCTTCTCGTGCAGAATGGATGATTTCTTGCTTGTGTAAAGGCAATCAGTGCCACGCTGGCGCAGGTCCGCTTGTCGGTGTTCTCACCGGAACATGCACGTACGAGTCGGAGAGTGGCGCACGCCAGAAACGTCCGATGCTTGAACAAATACGGCTGGACTGCAGTCCCGTTGCCTGCGACCAGTGACCGCTTTCACTGCACAGTGGCGCAACTCCAGATCGTGCCAGACGGCAGCTTTCCGCCCTTTTCAGACATTCTGGTCGTTCAAACAGCGCGTGTCGCGTTTGCCCGCAGCTGTAGTTTTCGCCTGATCAGAGGCGCTTTCAGGTCGCTGCTTCCGTGCATTGTTATGATTGCGCTGCAGGTCGCCAGACAAAAATGCTGTTTTTAAACCTGCGCAACGAACGTTAGGCAGGTCTGTACAGGAGGGTGCAGAATGGCGGCAGGGCAGCGGCTGGTGGCTTACGAGCGGGTCTCGACAGCGCGGCAGGGGGCCAGCGGGCTCGGACTCGAGGCGCAGCGCAAAAGTATCGAGGACTTTGCCGCATCAAGGGGTGCCGAGGTGTTGGCGCGGTTTACCGAAGTGGAGAGCGGGCGGAAAGCGGATCGGCCGGAACTCCTCAAGGCGCTGCACCTGGCCAAGGTCACCGGGGCAACGCTGGTCATCGCCAAGCTCGACCGGCTGAGCCGAAACGCGGCGTTCCTGCTGGCCCTGCGCGACAGCGGGGTGCGGTTTATCGCTGTCGACATGCCAGAGGCGAACGATCTGACCGTGGGGATCATGGCTCTGGTGGCACAGGCTGAGCGCGAGGCGATCTCCAGGCGGACCAAAGAGGCGCTGGCGGTTGCGAAGGCGCGTGGAGTGAAGCTGGGCAATCCGAACGGGGCAGCGAGCCTCAGGAGGGCAGGCAAGGGCAGTGTGGCGCTTAGGGAGGCTGTGTCGAAGAATGCGGCAGTGTTTGCAGAGGACTTGGCGGCCGTGGTTGCGGACATCCGTGAGGCGGGCCACACAAGCCTGCGGGCAACTGCCACAGAACTCACTGCGCGCGGGATCAGGACAAGGCGTGGTGGTGTTTGGAGCGTGTCGAACGTGAAGGAGTTGGTTGAAAGGTTAGGTGCACAGAGACGAACAGACGTTTAAATGTTGCCTCGAAGTTTTCCTCTGACAAAGCCTCGACGTTCGCCGCGTCAAAGTTGCACGGCCGGATTCTCG
>JANPKV010000323.1:0-11226 GCA_031426185.1 Rhodobacterales bacterium
AAGGTCGGTCACGCCGCCCTCCTGTCCATCGCCGGAAAAACCGGCATCGTCCGGGCAGACCAATCCCCGCCCCGCGATGCCCCCTCTGTCCCTGCGCCAGCTGGCGCGCCTGAGATTGTTATCCCTTCGGCGTCCCGGACATTTGCCCGGACCCTCTCCAGAGTTCCGTCGTCAGAAACGGTCCCTTGCGCCTGAGAGTTTACCGGGGCGGTTGCTCCTTCGGCACCAGCGGCTTGCCGCCGGATTCTCCCGAACCTGACGCCTCTTGGTTAGCGCGAGGTCGCAGCACATGGCAAGGCGGAAAAGCGGATGCGACGTACAAGCCCGCCAGGCCCGGCGCATCAGGCCCGGCGTTCCCCCGGTGCCACCTCGGGGATGCCCTCGGCCTGGGTGGCAACTGGTGGCGCAGGATGCCCTCGCCTGACGGGTACGACCGGATCGGCCATCGCGCGCAACGCCAGCCACGCGGCCAGCGCGCCAAAGACCACACCGCCCAGGGCCTGCCCCACCAGAACGCCCTGTGCGCCGAACATGCCCCCCAGCCACAATGCCAGCGGGATCGTGCCGACCGTATGACGCCCCCAGTTCACCACTGTTGACCAGAAGGGCCGCCCCAGGTTGTTGCACACCGCGTTGGCGACAAAGATCACCCCGTTGAAGAACCACAGCAACGCCAGCGGTCCGCAGAAAAGAAACACCAGATCCCGCGTCAGGCCCTCGGCATTGAACAGGTCCGCAATCGGTCCGCGCAACACAAACAGCACGAACGACACGAACACGATGACCAGCGCGGTAAAGATCAGCCCCTCGCGGAACGCGCCCCTGACACGGTCCATCCGCCCGGCCCCGAAATTCTGCCCGATGATCGGCCCAAGCGCCCCCGACAGCGCAAAGATCACCCCAAACGCCACCGGCGTCAGCCGCCCGGCAATCGCCATGCCCGCCACCGCCGCCTCGCCGTATGCCGATGTCGCGCGGGTCACGAACGCCTGCCCTACCGGCGTTGCCACCTGCGTCAGGATTGCGGGCACGGCGATGGCCCAGACGGGCCCCATATCGGCCAGGACCTGTGCCGGGCTCGGTCGGTCAAAGCCGCCGTATTTCTTGATGATCGGGCGCAGTGCCATGGCGGCAATCACCACCCGCGCCACCACCGAGGCCAGTGCCGCACCCGTCAGGTCCAGCCCCAGGCCAAAGATCAGGATCGGGTCAAGGACCGCCGTCGCCAGCGCGCCCCAGACCGTGGCCATCATCGCCGAACGCGCATCCCCGTGGCTGCGCAGGATCGCGCCGCCAATCATGCCCACCATCAACAGCGGCTGCGACGGCGTCACGATCTGCAAGAACCAGACCGCGAGATCATGCGTCTCTCCGGTCGCGCCCAGAAGGCTGACGAGCGGGGACAAGAATACCCAGACCACGGCCGCAAACAGCGCCCCGAAAACCAGCCCGAGGATCAGCCCGGTCGTGGCCTTTTCCCGCGCCTGCGCCAGATCGCGCGCGCCCAGTGCCCTCGACACCAGCGCCGAGACCGCAATCGACATGCCGATGCCGAAGCTGGTGGTGAAAAACAGGATCGCCCCGGCATAGCCGATCGCCGCCGCCAGTTCCTCGCGCCCCAGCATGGCGATGTAGACCATGTTGATGAGGTCCACGACAAAGACCGCCATCAACCCGACCGACGACGTCAGCGCCATGACCGAGACGTGACGAAAAAGGCTGCCCTCAACGAACTTCGCCTGCTGGTCAGCCATCATCGGCCCTTTCATCTTGCGACGGGATTCCCCCGCGGTGGGGATGGGTGCCGGGGGGGGCAAACGTCCCCTGACGTCGCTGCTCAGACCTGCGGCATCTTTTGCAACAGGGGCATCACGTCGGCCATTTCCGGCCCCGCATCACGCCCCGTGATGGCCCGCCGCAAGGGGCGGAACAGATCCTTGCCCTTGCGCCCCGTAGCCTCCTTCACCGCCGCCGTCCACTCGGCCCAGGTGGCGTTGCTCCAGGGTTGCGGCGGCAACAGGGCCACCGCCTGTTTGACGAACTCCCGGTCGCCCTCATCCACCAGCGGCTCCGCCCCGTCGCGGAAAAGCGTCCACCAGTCGGCCATGTCGGCCAGCACCGTGATGTTGCCCTTGGCGACCGCCCAGAACGCCTCGGCCAAGTCGTCCGACACACCCAGCGCGGCGATCCGCTCCCGCACCGCCGCAAAGGGCAACCCCTGCACATGGTGCCGGGTCAACGGGAACAGATCTTCGGGATCGAACTTGGTCGGCGCGGCGCCGAACGACCCCACGTCAAAGCCCTCGATCAATTCCTCCATCGATCCGGCCAGTTCGACCGGCTTGGACGACCCGAGCCGCGCCATCATCGACAACAGCGCCATCGGCTCCACCCCCCGCGCGCGCAGGTCGCGCAACGACAGCGTGCCGAACCGCTTGGACAGCTTTTCGTCTTCGGCGCCCGTCAGCATGCTGTGATGTGCAAAGGCAGGCGGGGTGCCGCCCAGCGCTTCCATGATCTGGATCTGCGTGGCGGTATTGGTCACGTGATCCGCGCCGCGCACGATGAAGGTCACGCCCATGTCGATGTCATCGACGCTTGACGCGAAGGTGTAAAGCACTTGACCATCCGCGCGGATCAGCACCGGATCGCTGACCGAAGCCGCGTCGATCGAGATCGGCCCCAGGATCCCGTCCGTCCATTCGATCCGGCTCTGGTTCAACAGGAACCGCCAATAACCCTCGCGGCCCTCGGCGCGCATCGCGGCACGCTCGGCCTCATCCAACGCCAGCGAACTGCGGTCATAGACCGGCGGGCGACCCATGTTCAGCTGTTTCTTGCGCTTCAGGTCCAGTTCCACGGGCGTCTCGAAACATTCGTAGAACCGGCCAGCCTTGCGCAACGCGTCGGCCGCCTCGCGGTAGCGGTCCATGCGCAGGGACTGCTTTTCCACCCGGTCCCAATGCAAGCCCAGCCAGTCGAGATCGGTCTTGATCCCTTCGGCATATTCCTCTTTGGACCGGTCCTGGTCGGTGTCGTCCAGCCGCAGGATGAACTGCCCGCCAGCCTTGCGGGCAATGAGAAAATTCATCAGGGCGGTGCGCAGGTTGCCGACATGGATATAGCCGGTGGGCGAGGGCGCGAAACGGGTCGTGACGGTCATGGAACGGGCTCCTTCAAGCGCCCTTCCCTGTCACACGAGGCCCCGATTGTCCAGTTTATCCACCCGCCGAATTCAGGCGGGATGGACGGCCCATCGCTTGCCCAGTTCATCCAGGCCCGCCTTGATCAATTCGCGCAGCGCGCCTTCGTCCACTGCCTCCAGCCGCTTGAGGTAAAGGCAGGACTTGCCGGTCCTGTGCTTGCCCAGCCGCGCAAGGATCGCCCCGAAATCCCCAAGCCCCGGCAGGATGTAGATCGACAGCTCCGCCTTGCGTGCAGCAAAGCCGGTGGCAAAACTTGTCCCGCTATGGCCGCTGTCATAGGTGTAGTCGTAGCGGCCAAATCCCACCATCGATCCGGACCAGATCACCGGCTGGTACCCGGTGGCATCCGAATATATCGCGATCAGCCGTTCTGCATCATGGCGACGGCCTGCGTCCAGATCGCCCAGATAGTCCGCGACCGTTCTTGCCCCCGGTCCGGTCATGGTATTTCCCACCATCCCGCACACCTCTTGACGCCTTTGCGCCGCGCGCGATCCTACCACCCTTTTCCCGCTGTCGCATCGCCCCTATATCGACCCGATGAACAACCCCGCCCCAGACAGCATTGCCCCCTCGCTCGCGCTGATTGAACAGCTGGCCCATGACGCCATCTCGACATTGCCCGAACCTTACCGTGTCGCGGCGACCGAGATTCGCCTGCGTGTCGAGGATTTCGCGCCGGATGACCTGCTGGAGGCGATGGATCTCAACGACGCGTTTGAGCTGACGGGACTTTACGAAGGCACGCCGCTTACCGAAAAATCCGTCACCGACCAGCCCCTGGGTCCGGATGTCATCTGGCTCTTCCGCCGCCCTATTCTGGACGAATGGGCCGAGCGCGGCGATGTCTCGATCGGGGATCTGGTGACGCATGTCCTGATCCACGAATTGGCGCATCATTTCGGCTGGTCTGACGCGGACATCGCCAGGATCGACCCCTGGTGGGAATGACCGCACAGCGCCTGTGCGCTGTTGCAGGGGCCTTCACCGCAGCGTGACTGGCCTGCATGCCGCACGGCACTAACCTTCGTCGCTCACCCTAAATCGGAGGTCGCCCATGAAGCTGCTCAACATTTCCCGTCGGCATGCCCTGTTTGCCGCAGCCACGCTTCCCTTCGCCCCCGCCCTGATCGGGTCGCCCGCCTTGGCCAAGGCTGACAAGCAAGGGGCCGCGTCTGCCACCTTCAACCGCTTCAAGCTTGGCGATTTCGAAGTGACGACACTGCTGGCAGGCACCGCCACCGTCGACAAACCGCAAGAGATTTTCGGCCTGAACGCTTCACCCGAAGATTTCGCGGCCGCCTCGACGGGTGCCTTCATTCCAACCGACAAGGCGCAATTCTTCTTTACGCCGACACTGGTGAACACGGGAACCGAGCTGGTGCTTTTTGATACCGGAATGGCGCCCGAAGGCTTGCTTGGGGCCATGACCGCCGCCGGCGTGACCGCTGACCAGGTCGATGTGGTGGTCCTGACCCACATGCACCCCGACCATATCGGCGGCATGGCGGCCGGGGGGACGGCCACCTTCCCGAACGCCCGTTACGTCACCGGTGCGGTGGAGCACAACTATTGGACGGGTGCCGCCAACGAGTTGTTTGATGCCAATGTCAAACCCTTCAACGACCGGATGTCGTTCCTTGATGACGGTGGCACGGTCACAGCCGGCATCACCGCAATGGCCGCCTACGGCCACACGCCCGGGCATTTCATCTACAATCTGGAAAGCGCGGGACAGCGATTGGTGATCACCGCCGACACGGCAAATCATTATGTCTGGTCACTGGCCAGACCCGACTGGGAGGTGCGGTTCGACGCCGACAAGCCGGCAGCCGCAGCCACCCGCAAGACGGTTTTCGGAATGCTCGCCGCTGACCGCGTGCCGTTTATCGGCTATCACATGCCCTTCCCCGGCATCGGCTATGTCGAAGCGGCGGATGACGGGTTCCGCTATGTGCCCGCAAGCTATCAGATGATGCTGAACGGCTGATCACCCTTCCGGACCAGCCCCTTGCGTTGACAGGCGCAAGGGGCTGCGTGCCGATGGCAGGGCCGGCAGACATCGCGCATGGTGCAAGCTTCGCCTTGCCAAGTCCGTCACCTGTGATAGCGGTAACAGATCCGCTGTCCCAAGGTGCCCCCATGGCTGAACCCGCCCCGATTCTGACGCTGACGCTGAACCCCGCGCTCGACATGGCGACCGAGGTTGCGGAAATCATTCCAGGCCACAAACTGCGCTGCACCGATCCGCTGCTGGACCCCGGCGGCGGCGGCCTCAATGTCAGCCGTGCCATCCGCGCCCTGGGCGGCGACAGCCTTGCGCTCGTGGCGTTGGGTGGGCTGACGGGCGACAGGCTTGCGGGCCTGATCCGCAGCGCGGGCGTCACGTTCCTGTCGATCCTCGGCCCCGGCGAAACCCGCCAGTCCCTGACCGTGACCGAAGCGTCGACCGGCAAGCAATACCGGTTCATGCTGCCCGGCCCGGTCTGGGGCGAGGCAGAGCGGTCGCGAGTGTTTACGCTGCTGCGCGCCACGTCGCGACCGGGCGGCATCTCGGTCATTTCCGGCAGCCAGCCCCCCGGTGTGCCCGCCGATTTTCCGCGCGACCTCGCGCTGTCGATGCCCGGTAGCCGCGTTGTGCTGGACACCTCTGGAACCGCGCTGAACGAAGCGGTGAAAAACCCGATTCCGGGTCTGGCCGTGCTGCGCATGGACGGCGAAGAGGGCGAAGGACTTGCCGGGACCTCGCTTCACAGCCGCGAGGAAACCGCCGCTTTTGCCCAATCGCTTGTCCATCGGGGCGTGGCCGATCAGGTGATCATCGCGCGCGGCGCGGACGGCAACGTGCTGGCGGATGCCAAGACGCGCATCTTTGCAGCCGCCGCCAAGGTGAAGGTCAAGTCGACCGTCGGCGCAGGCGACAGCTTTGTCGCGGCCTTCGTGCTGGCGATGTCGCGGGGCCAAACCCCTGCCGAGGCGCTGTCGCTGGGGTCCGCCGCTGCCGCCGCTGCCGTGATGACCGACGCCACGCAGCTTTGCCGGCCCGAAGATGTGATGCGGCTGTTGCCGGAATGCGCAGTGGTGGCGGTCTAGGGCAGCGCCACTTCACCCGCTGCGGCCTCGGTGCATGGCGCCATCTGCCGCAAGGTCCCGAAAGGTCTGAAGGGTCAGGTCACCCCGCCACATCGCACCTTGCAGACGCGCCGCAAAAAGCTACCTGCACCTGCATGCGAAGGGACGGGAAGAACATGCGGGCAGTCATCTTCGGAGCATCGGGCGGGATCGGTGCCGCGTTGTCTTCGGCCTTGGGACCCGACGCGGAGGTGGTCGCCCTGTCGCGCCGCGACACCGGTCTGGACCTGACGGATGAGGCCACGATCGCGGCAGCGGTCGGCACGCTGGATGGCACGTTCGACCTCGCCATCGTCGCGACCGGGGCTTTGGTGATCAACGGCCAGGGCCCGGAAAAATCGCTGCGCGCGCTGTCCGCGAACACGATGATGGCGCAACTGGCGCTGAACGCCATCGGCCCCGCGCTTGTGCTGAAACACATGGTGCGCTTTCTGCCCCGTGACCGTGTCAGCCGCTTTGCCGTCCTGTCCGCGCGCGTGGGATCGATCGGCGACAATGCCCTTGGCGGCTGGTATTCCTATCGCGCCGCCAAGACCGCGCTGAACCAGCTGATCCATACCGCCTCGATCGAGGTCGCCCGCACCCATCCGCAATCCATCGTCGTGGCCCTGCATCCCGGCACCGTCGACACCGCCCTGACTGCCGCCCATGCCGGCGGCCATCCGACTGTCACCCCCGCGCAGGCGGCTACAAACCTGCTGTCCGTGCTCGACCGCCTGACGCCCGCCGATACTGGCGGTTTCTTCGACTGGAAGGGCGAGACGATCCCTTGGTAGCGCTTGTCCTGATCCTGGGCGACCAGCTGACCGCCGACATCGCCGCCCTTCGCGCCGCCGACAAATCCCGCGATGTGGTGATGATGGCCGAGGTCATGGGCGAAGGCACCTATGTCCCGCATCACCCGCAAAAGATCATCCTAATCCTGTCCGCGATGCGCAAGTTTGCCGACCAGCTGCGTGCCGACGGCTGGCAGGTCGCCTACACGACCCTGGACGATCCCGACAATTCCCACACGATCTCGGGTGAGTTGATCCGCCGCGCCGCCGAACACGGTGCGACCGATGTCATCGCCACCCGCCCCGGCGAGTGGCGCCTGATCCAGGGTCTGGACGATCTGCCACTACCTGTCAGCCAACTGCCCGACGACCGGTTCTTTTGCTCTGACACGCGCTTTGCCCAGTGGGCCGAAGGGCGCAAGCAGTTGCGGATGGAATTCTTCTACCGCGAGATGCGGCGCGAAACCGGCCTCTTGATGGACGGCGACCAGCCGACCGGCGGCCAGTGGAACTTTGACCACGACAACCGCAAACCCGCGAAACCCGACCTTCTGCGAACCCGCCCTCTCCGCTTTGCCCCAGACGCCGTGACCAAAGACGTCATCACCCTGGTCAAGACCCGGTTTGCCAGCCATTTCGGCAATGCCGAGCCCTTTGGATGGGCGACGGACCGCAGGGGCGCGCTGCAGGCCCTCGACCATTTCATCACCCATGCCCTGCCGCGTTTCGGCGACGAACAGGATGCGATGCTGACCGGCGACCCTACCCTCAGCCACGCGCTTGTTTCTCCCTACCTCAACACAGGGCTACTGATGCCGATGGAGGTTTGCCGCGCTGCGGAAGACGCCTTTCGTCAAGGCCAGGCCCCGCTGAACGCCGTCGAAGGCTTCATCCGCCAGATCCTTGGCTGGCGCGAATTCGTGCGGGGCATCTACATGCTCAAGGGCCCCGATTACACTGCCAGCAACGTCCTTCGTCACACCGCCGATCTGCCCCCGCTGTACTGGGGTGCCGCGACGCGCATGAATTGTCTGTCACATGCCGTCGCCCAGACCCGCGAGATGGCCTATGCCCATCACATCCAGCGCCTGATGGTCACCGGCAACTTTGCGCTGCTGGCGGGCGTCGACCCCGCACAGGTGCACGAATGGTACCTGTCGGTCTATATCGATGCCTATGAATGGGTCGAAGCACCCAACACCATCGGGATGAGCCAGTTTGCCGACGGCGGCGTGGTCGGATCGAAACCCTATGTCAGTTCCGGCGCCTACATCGACCGGATGTCGGACTACTGCGGTACGTGCAGATACAAGGTCAAAGAGAAATCCGGCCCGGATGCCTGCCCCTTCAACCTGCTGTACTGGGATTTCCTGACGCGCCACCGTGACCGGTTTCAGGGCAATCCCCGCATGGCGCAGATGTACCGCACATGGGACCGGATGGAGGATGGCCACAAGGCGCGCGTGCTGCAGGACGCGGGCGCTTTCCTGCGGCGCCTGCAGGCGGGGGATGCGGTCTGACAGGATACCCCCGATCCGATCCGCGACCCCGGCGCTTTGGCCTCGGACACCCAGAACTGCGCAACCGCGCGAGGCCAAGCGACACCCGGCGCAAAACTGCTTGTTCTCACGACCTCGTCAGGCGATCTTGTCATCGACCGGCAGGCCGATTGGGGAATGCCGGCGGAAAAAGGCGGGATGCCGCATGCCCACGATCGTGGATACCCTGAAAGCCGATCCTCTCAAGTTCCTGAAAGTCTTTCCAATCAAGATTTCGACGACCGGCGCGTCGCGCGTCTTCGACAGCATCTCATACGGTCAAAAGACCTTGTACTCGCAGCGGGAGCGCGATGTTGTCCTGATGTTCAATAATACGCAGGAGTCACAATTCGACGATTACTCGAAAGTCGAAACCTGCAAGGCGCACGTCGTGCAGGCGCTGTACGGTGCGCCCCAGTTCTATACGCTTTCGGCTGACAGTGATTTCATGATCACCACAGAGCTGAGCGGGTGCTGCATGGTTCTTGATCGCAGTGCCAACCCGCCAAGGATCGCCCATTGCTGGCCGGATAGGGCCGCTAACGAAGATGGCAACAGGCTGCAGACCGGCCTTGAAGGCAATCCGAACCACAAGCTCTACGGCAAGAAGAACTACGTGCAGCCGTGCAGCTACGTGGTTGGCGTGCGGGCTGGCGCGTGGCGCTTTTTCGCGCAGGAACGCCCCAATGGCGGCAAGATCAGCCGCGCCTTGGAGATCTTCCTGTAAAGGTTGAGACGGACAAGGTCAGACCTTGTAGTGCCGACCACCGTACTGGCCATGCAGAGAAACTCGGCTGCATACGCTGGCACCGGCCCATGGCCCGGATGGAAAACTGCCCGCGATGATCGGCCACGAGCGCGGGCGGCGGCCCGTTTTAGACTGTCCCGCCCCTCAGATACCCGCGCCAACCCGCGGTTCAGCCGTGTGATTTCGGTATCCTTCTCGGTTTCGCCAGCGGTCGCATTCCCGAACTTGCGCTTCCGAGCGTAGAGTGAATGCAGGCTGACCCCGGGCCGCTCGCTCGGGTCGTAATGACGATGGCTGCAAGATCAGCATCGTGACTACCCCCCTTTCCAGTTCTCTGGGTACCCGGCGTGGCTGACTATGCCCCGCCGGCATGCCTCTATTCCGGATTGGCATTCAACAGCCGGGACCCGGGCGCGTAGCGTCGGTTGACAGGCCAGGAGGGCACCATATGCCAGTTTTCGATCGCTTCCGACTTGACGGGCGCAAGGTCTTCATGACGGGAGGAAGTCGTGGTTTGGGGCGGGAGATGGCCTTGGCCCTGGCCGAGGCGGGGGCTGAGATCACGCTTGCCGCCCGGGATGCCGGGTCTCTGGCGCGGATTGCAGACGAGATAGCCGCGTTGGGGCGCAAAGCGCATACGATCACGGCGGACATGGCAGAACCAGAATCCTGCGCGCGCGTCTGCCGCGAGGCGCTCGACAGGAATGGCGCCTTCGACATCCTGATCAACAACATAGGTGGTCGCAGACTGAATATTCCGCTGCAGGACACGTCGTTGGAGCAGTGGCAAAGCCTGATCGACCTGAACCTGACATCCACTTTTCTGTGCTGCAAAGAAATCGGCGGCGCCATGCTTGCGCGGGGTCAGGGCGGCCGCATCATCAATATCGCATCGATCAATGCCATGGTGGCAGGACGCGGGATCGAGGGGCGTCATTACGAGGCGGCGAAGGGCGCCGTTCTGATGCTGACGCGTAGCCTTGCTGTTGACTGGGCCAAGCACGGCATCACCGTGAATGCGATCTGCCCGGGCATCTTTGCCACCGAACCCAATCGCGTCTGGGCCGAGAAGAACCCCGAAGTGATCGACGGCTACATCCGTTCAATTCCCATGGGCAAGCTGGGAGAGCCTGAAGATATTGGCCCTCTGGCACTTTACCTCGCCTCTGATGCCGCGCGTTACATGACCGGCGCGGCCTTGGTCATCGACGGCGGCTATACGTGCCTGTGATCAGCCCTCGCCGCCCTGTGCCCACCACTTGCCACGCAGGACCATGCCGCGGCTGACGAGGTTCTGGTCGGTGGTTATGACCTCACCCGATACGTCGACGTGATCCATGCGCAGGTCGGCCAGTTCAAGGATGGTGGCGTCCCCCGCCGTGCCGACACGCAGCGTGCCGAGTTCCGGGCGCCGCATGGCGCCGGCTGGATTGTCGGTTGCGGCACGGATCACCTCAACCAGCGGCATGCCAAGCGCCATGAACTTTGACATCACCGCTAACAGATCATGCGCCGGGCCGTCGCAGCACAGCACGTGGACGTCTGATGAAATGACGTCGGGCATGATCCCTTCGGCCAGCATGGGGCGGGCGGATTTGAAGGCGAAACCGCCAAAACCATGGCCGATGTCAAAGATGATGCCGCGGCGACGGGCGTCGATGATGTCCTCTCGGATGCGGCTGCCTCGGGTAACGGGGGCGTTCGGGAACGGACGAAAGCAGTGGGTCAGCACATCGCCGGGGCGCAAGGCTTCCAGCACCTCCTTGCGACCGGGGGGCGGAAAGTCGATATGCGCCATGACCGGAAGATTGAGTTCCTCGGCGACT
>JANPKV010000324.1:0-6764 GCA_031426185.1 Rhodobacterales bacterium
GTTCGTGTGGCAGGCCGGCCCCTCCTGCTCCACCAGCGCCAGAAGGCAGTCCCTGTCGCAATCGATGCGCAGTTCGGTCAACCACTGGATATGTCCGGACGTCTCGCCCTTGACCCAGAACGCCTGCCGCGACCTGGACCAGTAGGTCACCCGTTCGGTGGCGAGGGTCCGCGCCACCGCCTCGGCATTCATCCAGGCGAACATCAGCACCTCGCCGGAATAGACGTCCTGCGCGATGCAGGGAATCAACCCGTTCGCGTCATAGCTCAGCGTGGCAGGATCAAACGTCATCTTGGCCTCCTTGGCCTTTGGCTTCGGGCGGATTACATTGCAGATACCCCAAGGACAAGGACCGCCGGACGTGAGCGACAGCGACCTTATCAAGCTTTACTCCGGCCGCATCCTTGCGCTGGCGGCGGACATCCCGCATTTGGGCCGGCTGACCGATCCGGATGGCTCCGCGCGCAAACGCTCGCCTCTTTGCGGGTCGACCGTCAGCGTCGACCTTCGCGTGACGGACGGGCGGATCACCGACTTTGCACAAGAGGTCAAGGCCTGCGCCCTGGGGCAAGCGTCTGCGGCGGTGCTGGGGTCGGTGGTGATTGGTCTGACCGAAACGGACCTTGATCGCGCCCATCAGGCATTGCGGACCATGCTGACGGAAAATGGTGCCGCCCCGCCGCACCCGTTTGACGGGTTCGAAGTTCTGATCCCCGCGCGCGACTACAAGAATCGCCACGCCTCCATCCTGCTTGCGCTGGATGCCACGCGAGAAGCGATGGCCGAGGCACGCAAGAAAGCCGCCACCTGACCCGCCCAAAAAAACCGCCGCACATCCCCTGGGGACGGCGGCGGTCAGTGGCGTGTCTGGGAACGCGCACATCGGGCGGGACGGCCCGGGGGACAGTGCAGGCGCAGGGATTTCAGACCGCAGGCAGTAACAAAAAGCGTCAGGTCAGGCAGCGCCGACCCAGCCAAGACCGACAAACAGCAGCGCGAACAGGGTTCCCGCGCCCATCAGGTCCTCAACCATCGTGGCGCGCGACCGTGTCAGGATGTCTTTGATTTCGGCGAACATGGAAACCTCCGCTGCTGTGTTGCTTGATTGTTCTCATATTGCGCCCAATGCGTCAAGAACTTTATGAGAACATGCGTGAACAAAGGCAGTTTTTAGGTCAACCTACCGAAATCAGCCGGATCGCGCGGTCCTGATCCAGCAGCCACAACAAAAGCCGCGCGGCGCGTCCCCTCGGGCTTTGCAGCGTCGGATCGTCCGCCAGCAATCTGCGCGCGTCGGTCTGGGCGATGGCCATCAGATGCGCCTGCCGTTCCAGATCGGCGATACGAAACCGCGGCAACCCCGACTGCGCCGTCCCGATCAGGTCACCCGCGCCACGCATCGCCAGATCTTCCTCGGCGATGCGAAAGCCGTCTTCGGTGTCGCGAATGACGGTCAGGCGACGCTCGCCCGCATCGCTGAGCGGGGATTGGTACATCAAGAGACATGTCGAGGCCGCCGTTCCCCGCCCGACGCGCCCCCGCAGCTGGTGAAGCTGCGCCAGGCCGAATACCTCGGCGCGTTCGACCACCATGATAGAGGCGTTGGGCACATTGACGCCCACCTCGATCACCGTCGTCGCGACCAGCACCTTGGTCTGCCCAGCGACAAAGCGCGCCATCGCGGCATCCTTCTCGGCGGGCGGCATCTGGCCATGGACCAGCCCCACGACATCCCCCAGCGCGGCCCGCAAAACGGAGAACCGCGCCTCGGCGCTGGCGTAGTCGACGACCTCACTGTCCTCGACCAGCGGACAGACCCAATAGGCCTGCCGTCCCTCGGCCACCGCGCGGGACAGATGTGCCACCACCTCGTCGATGCGCGCATCCGAGATGAGCGCGGTTCGGATCGGCAACCGACCTGCGGGCTTTTCGTCCAGAACCGAGACATCCATGTCGCCGTAGCTGGCCAGGGCAAGGCTGCGCGGAATCGGGGTCGCGGTCATCACCAGCACGTCGGCGGCCTGCCCCTTGGCCCCGAGTTCCATCCGCTGCGCCACACCAAAGCGGTGCTGTTCGTCGACAACGGCCAGCCGCAGGTCGGCAAAGGCGACGTCCTTTTGGAACACGGCATGGGTGCCGACGAGCACATGGATGCGCCCCGCTGCAAGGTCGGCGAGTTTCGCCGCCCGCTCACTGCCCTTGTCGCGCCCGGTCAGGATCTCCAGCCGGATACCCGCGGCATTGGCCATGGGGGTCAGGCTTTCGTGGTGCTGGCGGGCCAGGATTTCGGTCGGTGCCATCATCGTGCCCTGCCCGCCCCCCTCAACCGCGACCATCAGGGCAAGGAACGCCACCAGGGTCTTGCCCGACCCCACATCGCCCTGCAAAAGGCGGCTCATCCGCAAGGGTGCCTCCATGTCGAGTGCGATCTCGCCGATTGCCCGGGTCTGCGCTGCGGTCGGGGCGTAGGGCAGGCTTGCCAGCACGCGCCCCTGAAGGCGGCCATCGCCGCGGGTGATCTGTCCCTTGGTGCGTCGAAAGGTGGCGCGCGCCAGCGCCAGGGTCAGCTGATGCGCCAACAGTTCGTCATAGGCCAGCCGCGCCCGCGCGGGCGCCGTGAAGGCCAGGTCCGCCGCATCTTTCGGTGCGTGCGCGGCGTGCAATGCGTCGGCCCATGTCGGCCACCCCTCGCGCGCAAGAAGCGGCCCGTCGATCCATTCGGGCAGGATCGGCAGGCGCGCAAGGGTCGCCGCAACCGATTTTGCAACCAGCCGCTGGGTCAGCCCGGCGGTCAGGGGATAGACCGGTTCATAGGGCGGCAGGTCGTCCGCCTCGTCCGGTGCCAGCACGTGGTCGGGATGGACCATCTGCGCGATGCCGTCGAAAAACTCGACCTTGCCCGACAGAATACGCCGTTCGCCCTCGGGCAGCAGCTTGGTGATGTAATCGCCGCGCGCGTGAAAGAATGCGACGTGGAAATCGGTCGTCGCATCGCGGACATGCACGCGGTAGGGGCGACCCTTGATCTTGGGCGGGTAATGCGGCCCGATCTGGACCTCTACCGTGACGATGCCGGGAATAGCCGCGCCCTGCACGGTCGGCACGCGCGCGCGGTCGATCCCCGAATAGGGCAGCAGGAACAACAGATCGCGGGGCCGTGCAATGCCAAGTCCCGCATAGGCGCGCGCGACCTTCGGTCCCACGCCCGGCAGGGTTTCCAGATCGGCAAACAGCGGAAACAGGGGTTCGGGGCGGCTCATGCGTCGCCGATCAGGGCCAGCCAGCCGTCCTCGTCGATCATCGTGACGCCCAAGCGTTCGGCATCCTTGGCCTTGGACCCTGCCCCCGGTCCCGCAACCACAAGGTCGGTCTTTGCACTGACCGAGCAAGCCACCTTGGCACCCAGCGCTTCGGCGCGGGCCTTGGCTTCGGCGCGCGACATCTTTTCCAGCGTGCCGGTAAAGACCACGGTCTTGCCCGCCACGGGAGAGGATACCGGCCCGCGCGCCAAGACCGGCTGCACGTCCAGTTGGTCCACCAATGCGTCGACGGCGGCGCGTTCGGCCGGGTTCTGAAAGGCCGCAACCAGACTGCCCGCCAACACCTCGCCGACGCCGTCGATGGCGTTCAACTCGGCCCATTCCGAGGTGCCGGGGGTGGCTGCGGTCACCGCGGCCTCGAAACTTGCCCAGTCGTGGTAATGCCGCGACAACAGGCCCGAGGCGACCTCGCCGACATGCCGGATGCCCAGCGAAAAGATCAACCGGTCCAGCGGGATGCGGCGCCTGTCCTCGATGGCGGCGAACAGGTTGGCAACCGATCTTTCGCCGAAACCGTCGCGGTTCTTCAGTTTTTTCAGCGGGTTGGCCTTATCTCGCGCCGCAAGGGTAAAGATGTCTGCAGGGGTTTTTACCGGCAGATCCGCATCACGATAGAACATCTCGATCTGCTTCGCCCCCAGACCCTCGATGTCAAAGGCCCCACGGCTGACGAAATGCTTCAACCGCTCCACGCCTTGGGCCGGGCAGATCAGGCCCCCGGTGCAGCGACGGACGGCGTCGCCTTCCTCGCGCACCGCCGGAGAGCCGCATTCCGGGCAGAGATGCGGGAACTGGTAGGGCGCGGTGCCCTCCGGGCGTTGCGACAGGTCCACATCGGCGATTTTCGGGATCACGTCGCCGGCACGGTAGATCTGCACCCAGTCGCCGACGCGGATATCGCGGCCCCCACGGATCGCCTGGCCCCTGGCGTCCCGGCCCGCGACATAGTCCTCGTTGTGCAAGGTGGCGTTGGACACCACGACGCCGCCCACCGTCACCGGCTGAAGGCGTGCCACGGGCGACAGCGCGCCGGTGCGACCGACCTGGATGTCGATGCCCAAAAGCCGAGTCCAGGCCAGCTCGGCAGGGAATTTGTGTGCAATCGCCCAGCGAGGCGTGGCTGACCGAAACCCCAGCCGCGCCTGCAGGCCCAGGTCGTCCACCTTGTAGACGACACCGTCGATATCATAGCCAAGGGTCGCGCGCTGCGTTTCGATCTGGCGGTAATGGGCAATCATTTCGTCGGGATTTTTGCACAACACCGTCAACGGGTTGGTCTGAAACCCAAAGGAGGCAAGCCGCGCAATGGCGCCCGATTGCGTTGCAGCAAGCGGGGCCGAAAGCTGCCCCCAGGCGTAGGCGAAAAAGCGAAGCGGTCTGGCGGCGGTGATGCCCGCATCAAGCTGACGCAATGACCCTGCGGCGGCGTTGCGTGGGTTGGCAAAGGCCCTGTCACCCGCAGCCGCCTGCCGCGCATTCAGCGCGGCGAAATCGGCGTGGGACATATAGACCTCTCCCCGGACCTCAAGCACGTCGGGCGCATCGGTCAGCCTTTGGGGGATGTCGGCAATGGTGCGGGCATTTTCGGTGACGTTTTCGCCGACCTCGCCATCGCCGCGTGTGGCCGCCTGCACAAGACGGCCGCCTTCGTAGCGCAGCGAAAGCGACAGACCGTCGATCTTCGGCTCAGCGGTATAGGCCAGGATCGGCGCGGTCCGAGCGCTGCCCGCGATCTTGTCTGCAGGTCCGCTTTCGGGATCTCGCTGAACTCCGGCAGCGCTTTCGACGATGTCGAAAAGGGTATTCTGGCTTGCCGCTGCGCGCGCAGGGGCCACAGTTGGCGCCGATTTCGGGACCATCCCCAGAAACCGTCGCACCCGGTCGTCGAACTCCACGATATCGGTGTCTGCAAAGGCGTTTTCCAGGCTCAACATCCGAACCGCATGGACGACCTTTCCGAACCCCTCCGCCACGGGCGCGCCGACCTTTTCGGTTGGACTGTCGGCGCGTTTGAGGGTGGGAAACCTTGCCTCGACCGCTGCGTTCCGGCGTTTGAGCGCATCGTATTCGGCGTCCGATATCTCGGGCGCGTCGCGGGTGTGATAGGCCTCGTTCGCGGCGGCAATCGCGGCGGCAAGCCGTGCAAGTTCCGCGCGGGCGTCGGTTTCGGTCAGCTTTGACACATCGTCCGCATCGCCCATCGCCGCCCCCCGCCCCTGCAATCCCGACCGGGGATCAGGTTAGAATGCGACAGGGCCAAGGTCCAGCACGCGGGCATGCGATTTGCCGATGCCCGCGCCGTTCACACACAGATCCTGCGGTGGTGCGGCGTCCAAGGGTTCAGGCGCTGGCGGCGAGCCGTGCCTGGGCGCCCAGTCCGGGATCGCGCAGCACATAGCCCCTGCCCCAGACGGTTTCGATGAAGTTGGACCCACCGGTCGCCTCGGACAACTTTTTGCGCAGCTTGCAGATGAAGACGTCGATGATCTTCAGTTCCGGCTCGTCCATGCCGCCATAAAGGTGATTGAGGAACATTTCCTTTGTCAGGGTGGTGCCCTTGCGCAGCGCCAAAAGCTCCAGCATCTGGTATTCCTTGCCGGTCAGATGCACGGTCTTGCCGTCGACATCGACGGTCTTTGCGTCAAGGTTGACGTTGACGTTGCCCAGACGAATGACCGATTGCGCGTGGCCTTTGGACCGCCGGATGATGGCATGGATGCGCGCCACCAGTTCCTCGCGGTGAAAAGGTTTGGTCAGGTAGTCGTCCGCCCCAAAGCCGAAACCCTTGAGCTTGCTTTCGGTATCGTCGGAACCCGAGAGAATCAGGATCGGTGTCTCGATCCGGGCCAGGCGCAGCTGGCGCAGAACTTCATGCCCGCTCATGTCCGGCAGGTTCAGGTCCAGCAGGATCAGATCATAGTCGTAAAGCTTGGCCAGATCGACGCCATCTTCACCAAGATCGGTGCAATAGACATTCAGGTTGGCATGGGTCAGCATCAATTCGATGCTGCGTGAGGTCGTCGGGTCGTCTTCAACCAAAAGGATTCGCAATTTCAATACTCCGCATCTGGACCATCTTCGTTAACGACACTGACGGTGATTGGTTAACTGCCGGTTACCGGGTATTGATGCGGGACAAATACACCTTAAAGTTGTCGATATTTCTGTATTGTTGTGACGCGCAACGCCTTTTCGCCGTGTTCGACGACAGCGGTGCGCCACAGGCTGAACTCTTCGTCGGACAACGAATATCGTTCGATCGCCTCTGACTGCGTGATCAGACCGTGGATGACGGCCTTGACCACCACCGCCTTGCGGCTGGCGACCCAGCGGCGGGTGTCGTTCGGCGGCAGATCAGCCCGTGACAGGATTGTGCCATCGGGAAGCGTGACCTGTCGCGGCCCATCGACGCGTTTGAGAAACATGACCAGACCCCTTTCCTGA
>JANPKV010000325.1:0-5609 GCA_031426185.1 Rhodobacterales bacterium
CAGCGCGATGACCAAGCCTTGCAGCCATCGAAGTCCGGGCGGAAGCGGCCCGGGCGCTGGAGCCTCGTCCATGACCCATCCCTTGCAGTTCGAGGACGACCTCTGGCTGACCCTGCACTTGCCACAGGAAGCCGCATCCGAGCGCATTGATAAGGCGCTTGCGCGCGAAGTGCCAGAAGGCGTTGCGCTGTCGCGGTCGCGGCTGGCACGGATGGTCGTCGAGGGGGCGGTGTTTCACGACGGGCGGGCGGTGACCGACCTCAGGGCGCGCCCGCTGCCGGGGGACTACCTTGTGCGGCTGGACGCACCAGTCGATACCGAGACGCTGGCAGAGGATATTCCCCTGTCAGTGGTGTGGGAAGACACCGACCTGATCGTCATAGACAAACCGGCGGGCATGGTGGTGCATCCGGCGGCAGGGACGCCCTCGGGCACCTTGGTCAACGCCTTGCTGGCGCATTGCGGCGATACCCTGTCCGGCGTCGGCGGCGAACGGCGCCCGGGCATCGTCCACCGGATCGACAAGGACACCACCGGCCTTCTGGTCGTCGCGAAATCCGACCGCGCGCATCACGGCCTTGCCCGCCAGTTCGAGGACCATTCGGTCAATCGTCGCTATCTGGCAGTGGTGCACGGGCTCCCAAGTGCCGCCGATCCGCGGCTTCGGGGGCTGAAGGGGATATCGTTCGAGGATGGCGCCATTCTGAAAATCGTGACCGGCCTTGCGCGCCACAAGACCGACCGCCAGCGGCAGGCGGTGGTCTGGGACGGGCAAGGGCGGCACGCGGTGACGCGGGTCAGGTCGCTGGAAGATTTCAAACGCCAGGCCTCGCTGGTCGAATGCTGGCTGGAGACAGGCAGGACGCATCAGATCCGGGTCCACATGGCCTATGCCGGGCACGGATTGCTGGGCGATCAGACCTATGGGGGCAAGCGCAAGCTGTCCCCGGTCGTGCTGGGTCCGGTGGCGGCCCAGCTGGGAAATGGGTTTCCGCGACAGGCACTGCATGCGGCAACCTTGGGCTTTTTGCACCCGATGACCGGAGAAAAGCTGGAATTTTCATCGCCGCTGCCGCCCGACATGGCAAACTTGATCGACGCCCTCCGCCTTGCCGCATAGCCGACCCCACAATACCGTGAAGCGGATGTTACAGTCCTTCACCACCATAATTTGAACCATAGGTTTCATCACGCGTTGGTCACGGTGTGTTAAGGTCCCTTGCAGGATCTTGAAGCGTACCGTAGATCCGATCGCCCGCGGGGGCGTGTCTGCACCGCGGCAAACATGGGGGGCACTTGTGAGCACCTATACGAACCTACCCGCACCAAGCCCGGAACAAGGCTTGAACCGCTACATGCAGGAAATCCGCAAGTTTCCCCTGCTGGAGCCGGAACAGGAATACATGTTGGCGAAATCCTGGGTGGATCACCAGGATACGAACGCCGCGCACCAGTTGGTGACGTCGCATCTGCGGCTCGCTGCCAAGATCGCGATGGGCTATCGCGGCTACGGGCTGCCGCAGTCGGAGGTGATCTCCGAGGCCAATGTCGGCCTGATGCAGGCGGTGAAACGGTTTGATCCCGAAAAGGGGTTCCGGCTGGCCACCTATGCGATGTGGTGGATCCGCGCCTCGATCCAGGAATACATCCTGCGGTCGTGGAGCCTCGTGAAGATGGGCACCACCTCGGCGCAGAAAAAGCTGTTTTTCAACCTCCGCAAGGCCAAGGCCAAGGTCGGTGCCTTGGAAGAAGGCGACCTGCGCCCGGAAAACGTGGCCAAGATCGCCAAGGATCTGTCGGTGACCGAAACCGAAGTGATCGACATGAACCGCAGGCTTTCGGGCGGCGATGCGTCCCTGAACGCGACGGTCGGGTCTGACGGTGACGGCAGTACCCAGTGGCAGGACTGGCTCGAAGACGAAGACAGCGATCAGGCCATGGCCTATGCCGACAAGGATGAGCTTGAGGCGCGCCAGGCGTTGCTGGCCAGTGCCATCTCCGTCCTGAACGACCGTGAGCGCGACGTGCTGGTGAAACGCCGTTTGTCAGAGTCACCCGTGACGCTGGAAGAGCTGTCCGAGGAATACAAGGTCAGCCGCGAACGCATCCGCCAGATCGAAGTGCGGGCGTTCGAGAAGTTGCAGGAACGCATCCGGGCGCTTGCCCGGGCCAAGGGCATGGCGGTTCCTGCCTGACCCATGGTGCAGGAACGGGGCATTGTCCCGTTCTTGCGCCGTTGCGCGGCGGTCGTTGTTGCTCCCGTGCGCGCGCCGGGATAGGTACACCGGATTGCCCACACAGGACATCACCCCGATGAACATGCTTGATACCTTCGTGAAGCCCATGCACCGCGAGGGGTATCGGTTTGTCGCGATCTTTGCCGCAATCGCGCTGGTCCTGTTCCTGATATGGGAGCCGCTTGGCTGGATCGGGGTGGGCGCGACCGTCTGGTGCTACTACTTCTTTCGCGATCCCAAGCGCATGATCCCGCAAGGGGCGGGCTTGATGGTAAGTCCGGCGGACGGTGTCGTCTCCCTGATCGAACGCGCCGTGCCGCCTGAAGAGCTTGGTCTGGGATCGGACGCTCTGATGCGAGTGTCGGTGTTCATGTCGGTCTTCAACTGCCATGTGAACCGCGCCCCGGTTGCGGGACGGATCATCGGCAAGGCCTACCGGCCGGGCAAATTCCTGAACGCCTCGCTCGACAAGGCGTCATCGGACAATGAACGCATGAGCTATGTGCTGGAGCTGCCGGACGGGCGAACCATCGTCGTGGTGCAGATCGCGGGGCTTGTTGCACGCCGCATCGTCAGCTTTGTCGACGAAGGTCAGGTCCTTCGCACCGGCGAGCGGATCGGGCTGATCCGCTTTGGCAGCCGCGTCGACACCTACCTGCCGGACGGGGTGGAACCGCAGGTGGCGCTGGGCCAGACGGTTCTGGCAGGCGAGACGGTGATTGCGGGGCTTGGCCAGACCTGGCCGCGTCGATCCGCGGCGCTTGAATAGATCATGCCAGAACACGCGCGCCGCAAGGTTCCCGAACTGCCGCTGTTCCAGCTTTTGCCGAACATGATCACGGTGGCGGCCCTGTGTGCAGGGCTGACCGCGTTGCGCGCGGCCTTCAATGGCGATTTTGGCCTTGCGGTCACGCTGATCATTCTAGCTGCGGTGCTGGACGGGCTGGATGGGCGGCTTGCCCGCCTTTTGCGCAGCGAAAGCAAGATCGGCGCGGAACTCGACAGTCTGTGCGATTTCGTGAATTTCGGCGTGGTTCCGGGCTTGGTGCTGTACCTTTGGGCGTTGGAGAACATGCCCCGCGTCGGCTGGATCGCGACACTGATCTACATCGCGTGCTGCCTTTTGCGCCTGGCCCGGTTCAATACCGACACCAAGGCAGCCCTTGCCGATGGCGAACATCCCGACGGCAGTTTCGTCGGGGTGCCGTCACCGGCAGGCGCAATGCTGGCGTTGTTGCCGATCCTGCTTTCTTTCCTCTTCGAGGTGACGACCGCCCCGTCTACCGGCCTTGTCGCCGCATGGATGGTGATTGTCGGCAGCCTGATGATCGGCACTTTTCCGACGCCCTCGCTCAAGGGCATGTCGGTGGCGCGCGAACGGGCATCCTATGTCGTGATCGGGTTTGTGGCGGTGCTGGCGCTGTTGACGGCCTATCCTTGGGCGACGTTGGTGGCGCTGGATGTCGGCTATCTGGTGCTTTTGGCTTGGGCGCAACTAAAGCGGCTGCGCAGGCCTTCTGCCTGAATATTCTCCCACGGTCGCGCTTGCACGATGCCAAGGGGGCGCATAGCTTGCGGCCCTGAAACCGGCACGAAACAGGGGCATGTCATGGGCAAAACGATCCGTTGGGGAATTCTTGGGGCCTCGAACTTCGCGCTGAATTTCATGGCACCCGCGATCCATCTGGCGCGCCAGGCCGAATTCGCGGCGCTGGCGACCAGCAACCCGGACAAGGCGATCCCGTTTCGCGACCTCTGCCCCAGTCTTGCTGTCCATTCCAGCTATGATGCGTTGCTGGCCGATCCTTCCATCGACGCGGTCTATATTCCGCTGCCGAACCATCTTCATGTCGAGTGGACGCTGAGGGCGCTGGTCGCAGGCAAGCACGTTCTGTGCGAAAAGCCGATTGCGATGCAGGCCTCCGATATCGACCGGATCATCGCCGCGCGCGATGCCACCGGGTTGCTGGCCGCCGAGGCCTTCATGATCGTGCATCACCCGCAATGGCTGCGCGCGCGCGAATGGGTTGCGGCCGGCGAAATCGGCACGCTGGAGCATGCCGACGCGGCCTTCAGCTATGACAACCGCGATGACCCCGACAACATCCGCAACCGCCCGGAAACCGGGGGCGGGTCATTGCCCGATATCGGCGTCTACACCTTTGGCTCCATGCGCTTTGTCACCGGGGCGGAACCTGCCGACATCACGGCCGCGATCCGTAGGGAAAACGGGGTGGAAACCTTTGCGCAGGTCACCGGCACGATGAAGGGCCCCGGCGGCGGGTTCACCTTTGCCTCGATGACCTCGATGCGGCTGTTCACCCGGCAAGAGGTGGTGTTCCAGGGGTCCAAGGGCCTGATCAGGGTGGCGCATGGCCCGTTCAACGCCAATGTCTTTGCCGAGGCACGGATCGAGTTGCATCGCCCCGGCCTGCACGTTGTCACCGAGCGATTCCCGGCGGCGAACCATTATGTCCTGCAGGTCGAGGCGTTCGGACAGTCGGTGCGCGACAAGACCGCCTATGGCTGTCCGCTGGAATTTTCGCGCGGGACCCAAGTTGCGCTTGACCGCGTGATGGCCGCAGCGACCGAGATCGCGCTTTAGCCAAACCCCCACATCCGGCATCTGCGACTCCCGGCAAGGTTGTTGCTTGCCGTGTCGTCATTTGATGATAGTGTAAACCTACGACGTCAGATTCTGCAGACCAACGCCGACTGTTCACGCGAAACATTTGTGTGTGTTGCCCCGCCAAATCTCGGAGCTGACAAGCCTGCTGAGGAAGATTTGCAACAAAAACAGTAGTTTGGATCATGGCGACACCTGATGGTGGAATGCTCATGGCCAGTTAGACGGCAAAAGGGGGGGACATGGTGCAAGATGTGTCATCTGGCCAGCGGCTGGAGGGTTTTTCAGTCGCAGAGCCACTGCGCGATCTGCTGTTTCGGGGCAAAGGTGGCCAATCGGACGCCGTGCAAGCCCTTGCCCGCGAGGTCATAACGCGGCTGGAGCGGTCCAAGGTGCGGCTCGGGTCGCATGATACCGACATCGATCCTTCGGAAATCGTGCGGCTATGCGATGCACTTTTGTCGGATGACGAACAGGCAGCCGAAGTTCTCGTTCTGGCGGCAGCGTCCCGAGGAATGTCGGCGGATGTGCTCCATCTGTCCTATATCGCCGAAGCGGCGCGCATGATGGGCGATCGCTGGGACGATGACACCGCGACCTCGGCCGAGGTGATCATCGGAGCCAGCCGGATTTATGCGATCATGCGACGGCTGCGCGGGATGTTCGTCTCGGCCCAGGCGCAACGGCCGGACAAGTTTCGTGCCGTGTTCGCTGCGGCCCCGGGTGAGACGCATACCATCGGCCTG
>JANPKV010000326.1:0-15505 GCA_031426185.1 Rhodobacterales bacterium
TCTGGCGACGGCGTTTTGGGCCTGCTGGCGGGATTGCCATGCGACCGGCCAGATCAGCTCGGACTTGATGGTTTTGAAGAACGTTTCCACCATCGCTCTGTCGTAGCAGTTCCCGCGCCCGCTCAGAGAGATCAGGATGCCTCGTTTGCGGACCTTGGCCTGATAGTCGACCGAGCAATACTGCGGTCCGCGGTCGTAAAGCTGGACCAGCCCCGAAGCGGAGACGCGAGCCACGAGAGCACGCCGCAGAGCTTCGACGGCGAGGTCACGCTTCAACCGATCACTCGTGGCCCAGCCGACGACGCCGTGGCAGTGGACGAGGGCTAGCGCACGTTCTTGAGCATTTTCACGATGCCCTCGCTTGGGGCCGACATGGAGGAAGGCAAGCTGGTCGAATGGCTGGTAAAGGCGGGCGACAAGGTGTCGAAAGGCGATATCGTCGCGGTGGTCGAGACCCAGAAAGGCGCCATCGAGATCGAGATTTCAAAGCGGGCGAGATCGGTGCTCTGCTGGCAGAACCGGGCTAGACGCTGCCGGTAGGCGCGCCGCTGGCGCGGTTGAGGGCGGCGGGCGACGATGACATTGCCGCTGCCCCAGTGGGAGCAAGGGTTGCAGCGCCAGCCGCACCCGCACCCGAACCTGCGCCGAAGCCGCCTGCCGAACAGGTCGTGCCGGTAGCGGGCGCCCCTGCTCCGGCAGCCACCGCAGGCGGGACCGTGATTGCATCGCCCGCTGCAAGGGCCAGCGCGGCCGAACTTGGGACTGCGCTGGAGGCGGTTACGGGATCGGGCCACAGCGGTGCGATCCTGCTGTCGGATGTCGAGCGGCACGTCCCGGCACCTGAAACGGCGATTGTAGAACCCGCGCCGGAGGAGCGTCCAAAGGGTAAGCCGGGGCTTCACATGATCGAGATGCTCCGGGCCATCGCCGCCGCAATGAGCCGGTCCAAACGCGAGATCCCGCACTATTATCTAAGCCACGATATCGACATGCAGGCCGCGCAGGACTGGCTGACTGCGCTGAATGCTGACCGCATCCCGGACCGGCGGCTGCTGTTGGGGGCGATGCCGATCCGCGCTACGGTGCGGGCGCTGGACAAGGTGCCGGAACTGAACAACCGGTTTGAGGCGGAGCATTATGCCTCGTCGGTTTCCGTCCGTTACGGGCTCGCGGTGGCGATGCGGGGTGGGGTTTGATCGCGCCCGCGATCCTTGACTTGCAAGGCTTGGACCTTGACGCCATCATAGAGGCGATACGCGACATGATCGCCCGCACCGGCATTGGACGGCTCCGCAACGGCGAGATGCCGTGGCCTATCTGGGTCACGCGCTCGCGGAGTGACGGGTAGGGCAAGCCGGCAGGCGGGGGGATAGCGCCTCCACGGATCACATGGACCGAACGTTGCGCGTGGCGCACGACCCTGCTTGCGGTGCTGCTCAGAAAATAGTCCCGCAATCCGGGCCGCCGGCAGTGTCAGAGGAACAATGGTAGAGGCGGGCAGAACGGACGCCCGGCTTTGCTTGATGACCCAACTCTTTGCGTTCAGGTGTTTTCAACACCAGCCCCGAAATCTTCCGCCTGGCCGTGATGATCTACATCCGGTTGCCGCGGTCGCTCCACAACGTCGAGGGTCTGCTGCGTGAGGGTGGCATCGACATCTGCCGCGACACGGTGCGATTCCGGTGGCACAGGTTAGGACCGATCTTTCCGAACACCGCGCCGGTGACATGCGACCGAGCCGCTGGCGGCTGGCGTTCAATCGCCGCTTGGACAAGAGCGGGCCGCATGCATCATATCCATGTGGCCCGAACGGAACAATGTCAGAAGTTTCTGTTCCGGTGCAATTCTTCGACCTGAGGGGGCGCGCGCTCAGAGTCGCCCGGTGATCACCAAACCCAGCAGGATGATGATCAGAACCCCGATCACGCCGATGCCGCCATGTCCGAAGCCATAGCCGTAACCGCCGAACCGACCGCTGAAGCCACCGAGCAGGAAGATGACGAGAAGGATAAGAAGGATGGTACCAAGCGACATGATGGTTCCTCTTGTGAAAAACTCTACCAGGTATCCGATCCCTCTCCGAAACGGGTGCGGGTCAGGTCGTTTCCGGGGCTATGCGACGCGTCGAGCATTGGAGACGCGCCGACCGGCTATTTCTCCTCGATCTTGATACCGTCCCTGCCGATTTCGATTTCGATCCCGGTCGGGGCTCGGCTCTCTTCGTAATAAAGGTAGCCGATGACGATGATGCCAGCAGCCAGCAGCCCAACGACGAGATAAAGCGCGGTGCGGCTCATTTGGACCGACCATGACTGCGTTCCAAGAACGGCGCGTTGAATGATGGCGATGTCACCGGGTAGGCATCGCGGCGCTGAAACGCCGGACGCACCGCCGGACACGAGGGATCAATCACCGCAGTGCATCTTTCAGACCACCAACGGCGTTTTGAACCTTGCCCTCGATCTTGTCCGCCTTGCCCTCAGCTTCGAGCTTGGCGTCTCCGACCGCCTTTCCCACGGCTTCCTTCACCTTGCCCGTGACGACTTTCGCGGAACCGATCACTCGATCCTTGTCCATGGAACGCTCCCTTCGAGCCAGATCTGCATCTTGGATCATAAGGGGGCGTCGAGGTCATGCGCTGATCCAGATCAACCTTTTTCGCGTGTTGTCGAGACACGGGGACCGTTCGGCCGGATTGCCGACTGACGCGCCCCGCACCCGAAACCGGTCAAGCTGCTTGAAAAGGCCTGTGACCTTGCGCCTCGGTGCTTGTGATCGAGCGCGACGTGCCGACGCGCATGGGGGGCGACTCTCGTCCTCTTGCTCTGGATCAAGGTCATACGACTTGGCTCGGGCTATTCAGGTCGTATGAGGTTTGGGCCGTCTTGCTCAGGCGGGAGCTATGTCTCCGGGTCGTCAGGCAGAAGACTTCTCGCTCAATCTCTTTTCGGAGGGCATTCTGATGACCAACAAACTTAAGAATACCCTTCCCAGATCGTCGGTGACGATCCCAATCGACTTTGTCGCGGTTTCAGCAAAGACAACGGTGCCCGCTGCATCGCGGCTGGAATACCCTCATCATAGCCGCAAGATGCAGGTGCAGCTTGGTCGTTGCCCGGACCTTTGAATCAAAAAGACAATAAGTGAGACCATAAGCCAGATGTCTGAAAGCAAGGCGTTCCTCGTGTTGGTCGGTGTGGCGACACTTGCGTTCGGCTGGGTCCTCCTGCCGTTTCTCGGCGCGATATTCTGGGCCGTGGTGATCGCGATCGTGTTCCACCCGCTCTACGGTCGGCTACTGGCAGCGCTGAACAACCGCGCGAACCTCGCCTCGTTGGCTGCGATCTCCATCGTGTTCCTGATTGTGGTCATACCTCTGCTCTTGATCGCGGTCGCAATCATCCAAGAAGCCACAGCGGTAGTGGCCAACATCCAATCGGACGAGACGGCTGTTCAACGTCTCTTCCAGCGGGCCTTCGCAGCGCTGCCCCAATGGGTGTCGTCGATATTGGCTAAGGTCGGCTTGGCGGACCTGGAAGCTGTCCAGAGGAGTGTCGCGGCGGCGCTCAGCGGTTGGGTTCAGGCCATTGCACCGCAGGTCATTTCGATCGGCCAAAGTACCCTCAGCTTCTTCATTAGCCTTTTTGCCATGCTTTACCTGACCTTCTTTCTTTTTCGCGACGGCGAGATGCTGATCGGGCACCTAAAGGCCGCGGCCCCGTTTCGCCCGTCGTTGCAAGACGCGCTTTTTGCGCGTTTCACCCTCGTCGTGCGCGCCACGGTAAAGGGCGACATCCTGGTTGCCATGCTGCAAGGCGGGTTGGGTGGCATCGGCTTTTGGGTTCTCGGCATCCACGCGACAATCTTGTGGACGGTGTTGATGTCCTTTCTGGCGCTGCTTCCCCTTTTTGGTGCAGCCTTGGTCTGGCTGCCACTTGCAATATACCTTCTCTGGACCGGCGCATTCCTGCAAGGCATCGGGCTGCTGATCTACGGTGTCCTGATCGTCGGGCTGGTCGACAATTTCGTGCGTCCATTTCTGATTGGCCAGGCGACAAAGATGCCGGAATTCATCGTGCTTCTTTCGACGCTTGGCGGGGTTGCGACATTCGGCTTGCAAGGGTTCATAATCGGTCCGGTTGTGGCGGCGATGTTCATTGCAGTCTGGACCACGTTTCTCGCGCGCCGCGAGCTTTAGCCACAGCCGCGATGACCAACCCGACCCCGCTCAACCTCCGACCAAGCGAACTGACATAAATCAATGCTGGCCAATGCTGAGCCTGCGATAATTCCGTTCAACAGATCCTATCGCGCCAACAAGGGTGCTGATGAAGGGGGGACGCGGATGAAAGAGGGTGTCTCGGCTTTGGTCATAAGCGCCACGCAGGCACGGATCATAAAGAAAGTTGCCAACGGCACGACGGATAACGCGACGGAACTGGTCTTGTACGCCCGGCATAAGGACCTGCGCGAGATCATGTTGGACAAACCCGGGCGCAGTTTTTCGTCGGTTGGAGCGGGGCGTTCGGCAATGGAATATGCGTCTGACCCGATAACGGGTGGCTGAAAGGCTATGACTGATGGATTGCCGCAAACCGATTCATCCCTTCTTTCACACTGAAACACCAGAACCAGGAGACCAGATCATGTCGGACGAGACACCAAGAACCGCGAAAACCGGAGCGTCGAAGGCAACCTCCGCAGCCGACGATATCGAGACGCAGTTGCAGGCGATCCGCGATGAAGTTGCAGCAATGACCGAAATGATGAGCACGTTTGTCAGCGGCAAGGTGCATGCGTTTGGTGCCACCGCAGAGGCGGCTGCGAAAGAGGCATCGCTGAAGGCGCGCAAGGTACGCGACAGGGTGGAACAGGGCGTCGAACAGGCGGAAAAGGAGCTGGATCACAGGGTGCAAGACCATCCTCTGCAAAGCATCCTGATGGCTTTCGGATTGGGTTTGCTGGTCTCGTTGCTCTTGCGGCGATAGGTCGGGGTCCAAGATGATGGAGCAACTGGCGCGTATAGCTGCCCTTCTCAAGGCGCGGGCCAAGCGATCGGCGCGGCGCCAGATCGGCAACGCGCTGCTTGGCGGACTGGCTTTGCTGTTCCTCGGCGTGGCGATCATCGCGGGCATCGCCGCGATCGGGGTGGTGCTTGCTGCGCGATGGGGAGCACTTGCAGCCTGTCTGATCATTGCAGTGGCGGCACTTGTCGTGGCGGCTTTGCTGGTGGCCGTGGTGGCGCAGCGGGCAAAAGAAGCGCGACGCAGGCAGCGCGCAGAGCTTGCCGAATGGAACCAGACCATTTTGGCGGTCAAGGCCATCGCACCAGCGTTTTCGGGCGGCAAGGGCCTGCTCATCGTCACGGCCCTGGGTGTGTTGGTCGGTTTGATGTCCGCCAAGCATGAGCCGCAGGACGACGGATAAGAACATTCGTCAGAGCCTGAACGATTCCCGCCGCAGGATTGATCCCTGTCAATTTGCCGGCCGTCCGACCTGTCATGCTAGCGGCCACACACCAGACCGGAGGGGCCCACATGACCAAAGACGAGATCAGGGAAGCATCGACCGAAAAAGGATCTCCCGTTGATGACCATGGACAAAAGCGTACCTGGACCGAGCAGATCCATGTGCGCGGCGACGAACTGGTTGCCTGCGTCAAACGGCTTGCGGCTGAGGGGCAGGTCAAACGTATCCGCGTGATCGAGCCCGACGGCGACATCATGATCGAGATGCCGCTGACAATTGGCGCAATCGCTGGCGGAGCGGTTATCCTGGCAGCACCTTTGCTGGCTGTCGTCGGGGCACTGGCGGCGTTTGTCGCCGAGGTGAAGGTCGAAGTTGTCCGGAGCACGGAGCCCGCTAACAAAGACTAAAAACATGCGGGTCGGGAATGAGGTGGTCCAGGCCGACCCATGCATGAACCGCAGTCTGAGCAACGTCATTTGCTTGCCGGCACGTCGTGTTTTGCGGATTTAACCGTTGCGGCGTACCGCGCGGTCTTGCCAGCCATACGGAGGTCATCACGCCCAGAAGGACGCGGGGAACCGTGGTGCGGATGGCAGCAAAGTCCCACGGCACTGAGGCCGGGATCGATGCCCATCCGCAACTCTCGCCACACGGTTGCACCGTATGTTCTTGGCAATTCCAGCACTGAACGCGGTACCTGCGACAGGCGTTGGGTAATCATGACATAGGCAGGAAATAAGGTGACAGACACGGTGATCCACACCGTCACCGCCGAGACGATCTGCGAGATGCTGCGGGTCGCCACTGCCACCTACTTTAACCACCTGGCCAATCGCGCCGATCCGGCGCGATTGTCGGATCGTCCAAGCGGGATGAGGCGCTTCGACCCGAGATCTAGCGCGTATTCGACGCCAACTGGCAGGTTTATGGCGGGCGCAAGATCTGTCGGCAGCTTCGAAATGCGGGCTTCGACGTCGCCTGCTGCACGGTCGCGCGGCTGATGATGGTCACGGGTATTCAGGGCATTATCCGGGGTAAGCCCCATAAGACGACGATCCCGGACAAGAAGCTGGCGTGCCCCTTGGACAAAGTGGACCGTCAGTTCCGGGTGCCTGCGCCGAACATGCTGTGGGTTTCGGATTTCACTTACGTGGCCACAAGGAAGGGGTTCGTTTATGTTGCTTTCGTCATTGATGCCCGCCAGATCGTGGGCTGGAGTGTCTACACCGAACGGTTTTCGGATGGGCTTCGAACCTTCCGTGGGCAGCGTGGGCGACAGCGATGACAACGCTGTGGCCGAGACGATCAATGGCCTGTTCAAGACGGAGGTCATCCATCGTCGCGGTCCTTGGCGCAGCTTCGAGACTGTCGAATACGCAACTTTCGAATGGGTCGACTGGTTCAACAACCGCCGTCTGCTTAAGACCATCGGGAACACTCCGCCCGCCGAAGCCGAAGCGAACTTCTACGCAACTCTGGATATAGCGCCCATGGCCGCGCAACTAACATCAATCTGCCTCCGGCAAAACCGGCGCGGTTCAACCCAGGTCACCGCCCCTTCATTGGGCAGAAATGCTCAACGCCGTGACACTTCAAGACACTGACGGCGAGCAACGCCTTTCCTCCAAAGAACTGTTCGTGATCGTCGGAGCGGCACCTAATTTGTTGTTTATGTTACGCTCTTCACAACTCATAGCCTGCGGGTCGAAGATTAAACGCAGCATCGCCTACTGGGTAGGCAACGGCGGTTGCGCGTCCCCGCAACCAAATTTACCGACTGAATTCAATACCAACACGCCCCGCTCCCGCGGGGCATGTGGCGTTCTGGGCCAGCCCGATCAAGGCTGTCAGCGCTCCGTCGGGGATGACCACAGGCTCTCCATCGTCCCAACGCACCGAAACCCGCTCGATCAAACCCCGGATCACATCGCGCGCCGGCTGGGCGATCGTCGGATCCGCCAGGGTGATAGCAAGCTCAATGACCTTGCGCCGGTATATCTCCGACAGGTTCGGATTGAGCCGTACCGGAGCCGGGGCAGGGCGGGCAAGCTCGGCGTGAAGGGTCTGGATCCGGCCGCCGTGTCCAGCCAATGGTCAGCGCCAGCCGCACAGATACATGCCGAAACTCCGGCGACGGTCTGTTTCATACGACACTTCCTGCTTCTTCAGTATAACCGCTCCTGGTTTGCTGGAAGCTCCAACTTCTAAGTAGGATGGAGCGTCATGAGCAAGGCTACGGCGTATTTTGCGATGGCGGAGCTCGACCGCCAACGCAGAACATGATCGCCTTCATCGACGATCACCGGAACAAGCACGGGGTCGAGCCACTGAAGGCGCCAATGGTTTAAGCCGACTGGCGAAGGGCGATCTGCGACGTTCTGCCGAAGTCATCCATCGTCGCGGCCCTTGGTGCAGCTTCGAGGCCGTAGAATACGCCGCGCTGGAATGGGTGGAAGGGGTCGACAACCGCCGCCTGGTCGAACCCATCGCCAACATCCCGCCCGCCGAAGCCGAAGCAAACTTCTACGCCGCTCTGGAAACTGAACCGATGGCCGCGTAACTAATGTCAACCAGCCTCCGGCAAACCGCGCGCGGTTCAGATTGCCAATTGGCGCTCCGCAAAAGCGAAATCAAAGACAGATGTTGCAACAGCCGACTGCAGTTCAATCCACCGAAGGGAAAATCCTCGTCGTCGACGATGACGGTGAGATCTTGTCGCTTGTCGCCAAGTTCCTGCGCGCCAACGGGTTTGTTGTCACGACCGCCCGCAATGGTGCTGAGCTGAAGGCTTCGATGCTGGCGTCCCAGGTCGATCTGGTCGTGCTGGATATCATGCTGCCGGGGACGAACGGGCTTGATCTGTGCCGGGCGTTACGCGCCGAAAGCTCGGTGCCGGTTGTCATGCTGACGGCCAAAGGCGACGAGATCGACCGTATCGTCGGGCTGGAGGTCGGCGCGGATGATTATCTGCCCAAACCCTTCAACCCGCGCGAGCTTCTGGCAAGAATCAAGGCCGTCCTGCGCCGAAGCCGGTCTGTTGACGGGGGGACGACGCAAGGATCAGGGCGGGTGATAGAGTTCGAAGGGTGGCAGCTTGATACCCTGAAACGCGAGCTTGTGGATCCCGGCGGCGTCGTCGTTGATCTGTCGGCCGGCGAGTATGATCTTTTGCTGACATTCCTCGAGGCACCGCAGCGTGTCTTGTCGCGGGACTACCTTCTTGACAGCACCAGAAACAGGACCCTCGACGTCTTTGACCGCTCGATCGACGTGCAGGTCAGTCGCCTGCGCAGAAAGATCGAAGCGCAGGGGGAGTTGATCAAGACCATTCGCGGCGCAGGCTATCTGTTCGCGGCAGACGTGCGGCGCAAGTGAGACCGCTCCGGGCGCTGCTGGGTGCAGCCTTCGCATTCAGGTTCGATACGCTGGTTGCCAGAACGACCCTCGTGCTGATCCTTGGCATTGCCACGGTTCAAATCGTCGGACTGCAGACATATCGTGCGTCTCTCAGCGCCGATCTGTCCGAAGCGACGGAACAGCGGCTGGCGGATCGGTTGCTGACCATCAAGCGCACGCTGGCCAGATTGCCGGAGGATCTCCGTGAAGACACAGCCCATGATCTGTCGAGTGGCGCGATCGAAGCGCATTGGAGCCGAACTGAGCGCGCGGTCGAAGCGGACGCGACCAACCCGTTGTGGGCGGATCTGCAGACGCGGTTGATAGAATTGGCCCCAGAGCTTGGCGAGGGGGGGCTGATCGTCGGAGAACAGGACGGAGCAACCGCGGACCCGCATGTTGCTCTGATCTCGATGCGCCTTACGGATGGCACATGGTTGAATGTCAGCCTGCTCAGCTGGACACCTCGTATCCCCGGTGCGCCGCAGACGGTCATGGTGGCCTGGATGATTGCAGCTGTAGCATTGGCGACAGCGGTTCTGCTGGTGCGCTGGATATCACGCCCGCTGGGCCGGTTTGCCGAGGCGGCCAATGGCTTCTACACCACCGGAAAGGTTGCGGCGGTGCCAGAGACCGGCCCCTATGAGGTCGCCGTTCTGGCTCGTGCTTTCAACGACTTGCAGGACCGTCTTGCCCGATCGATTGACGACCGCACCCAAGCCCTCGCCGCAGTCTCCCACGACCTGAAGACGCCGATCACCCGCTTGCGCCTAAGGGCCGAGGAAATCGACAGCGATCCCCTCGCACGTGCCATCGCCCATGATCTGGACGAAATGGAGCGGATGATCGACCAGACCCTGTCCTATCTGCGGGGCGATCGATCCGATGAGCCGCTGCGACCTGTCGATCTGGTCGCGATCCTTGAGACGGTGACAGATGATCAGACGGATCAGGGCGCGGTGGTGTCCTTTGCGGGGCCGCGCGCGGCCGTTGTTCAGGGGCGGCGGCTGGGGTTGAAACGGGCTTTTGGCAACCTTGTAGGCAATGCCGTCAAATATGGCGGCACGGCCCGGGTGTCGGTCTCCGAACGCGATCAGAATGTGGTTGTGGTGATCGACGACGACGGTGATGGCATCGTTGCTTCTGACCGGGATCGCGTGCTTTTGCCCTTTGTCCGGCTAGAATCGTCGCGCAACAGCAAGACCGGTGGGTTTGGTCTGGGGTTGACGATTGCGCGTGCAGTGATTGACGGACATGGCGGCTCATTGGAACTGGGGGATGGGCCGACCGGTGGTCTGCGCGTCACCGTGTCGCTACCCCGACAGCGCAATTGAAACACTCGGTTACAAAGCGGCAATCTTTGAGAGACGTCGATCCGTCATTCCGATGCCAGGGAATACGGGCATCGGGGTGAATTATGCGGTTTGTATGGGCTTTGGCCCTGGGTTTGACCTTGTCCATGGCAGGCGGCGTGGCTGCACATGAGGGCCATGATCACGGCGCCCCGCCGCCGCCGGTCAGCACCACCATCGCCCCTAGGGCCGAAGCGGCATCACTCGTGTTCGAGGCGGTTGTGATCGCGCGCGGAACCGACTTGGTGGTCTATGTCGACACCTTCGACACCAACGCGCCGGTTGCCGGGGCTTCGGTCGAGATGGACACACCTTCCGGCGTGCTCACCGCCACTGAGACAAGCCCGGGAGTCTATGCTTTTGCTGCACCTTGGGTCGCGACGCCCGGCAGCTATGATCTTGCAATCACCGTCATTGCCGATACCGGATTTGATGTGCTGGTCGGGTCGCTGATTATCCCCGCGCCACCGCCCGCGGCAGTGGTTGAGGTGAACGCCGCAGCGGCAATTGGTGCGAATGTTCTGCAAGACCTGAGGGCGCGGCTGGAAACCCGCGATATGACGCTCGTCGCGGCGGCCGGGGCAGGCGTTGTGCTGGGCGCACTTGGCATGCTGCTGATCAGGCGCGGCCGCAGGCCCGTGGAACCAGCCAAGATCATCGCTTTTCTCTTTGGCGGCTTGCTCATGCTGCCGTCGCCTGGACAGGCCGAAACCGCTGCCGCCAATGTCGCACTCCCAGCGCCCGCCATCGCCACCCGCGATGTCGCACAGCGCTTTCCGGATGGTGCGATCTTTGTTCCAAAGGCGACGCAGCGCGTGCTGGGCATCCGCACACTGATGACTGAAACGGCCTTGCACGGGCGGCGGATTGAACTGCCGGGTCGGATCATTCCAGACCCGAACGCCTCGGGTTATGTGCAGGCGTCGCTCGAGGGCAGGCTGGTGCCTCCGGCGGGTGGCTTTCCGCAGCTTGGGTCCATGGTGAAGAAGGGTCAGATCGTCGCCATCGTAGACCCGACCATCGGTGCAGTTGATCTTGCCGACCGCCAACAGCAGATCCGCGAGATCGAACAAGAGCTGCAGATCGTGACCCGCCGTCTTGAGCGGCGCAAGCAACTGGAGACCGTGGTAGCGAAGACCGAGATCGAGGAACTGGAGATCGAACAGGAAAGTCTGATCGTCCAGCGCGACGCCTTGGTATCACTGACAGACGTGGCGGAAAACCTGATCGCGCCGGTGGACGGCGTCATCGCCGCGGGCCAGGCCATCGCGGGCCAGATCGCTGCACCTGGCGTGACGGTCTATGAAATCGTCGACCCCGGTAAATTCTGGGTTGAAGCGCTGAGTTACCGATCCGAGTCGTTGGGCCTGGATGCTGTCGCGGTTTTTTCTGACGGCGAAACCATTGATCTTGCCTATCAAGGGACGGGTCTCGCCGACCAGGGACAGGCCGTTCCGGTGCGGTTTTCTGTCGTGGGAGAAGCAGATGGCTTGCGTGCAGGCCAGTTGCTGCGGGTCATCGCGGCCACTCCGGCAGAGCATGAGGGAATCGTCGTTCCCCGCGATGCCGTCTTGCGCGGGGCCAACGGGCAGCTTGTGGTCTACGTGAAAACCAATGCGGAGCGGTTCGTTCAGCGTGAAGTCCGCGTCGAGCCTCTTGATGGGGATACTGTACTGGTCGTGGCGGGACTTGAGGCTGGCCTGCGCGTTGTGGCGGAGGGTGCCGAACTCCTCAACCAGATCCGATAGGGACAGGCCATGTTCAATTTTCTGGTCACGCAATCGCTGCGCAACCGCATGTTCGTCATGGCGATTGCCATCGTCATGGTGCTTTACGGGGCGCTGACGGTGACCCGCCTGCCGGTCGATGTCTTCCCCGATCTCAACCGGCCGACCGTCACCATCATGACCGAGGCCGAGGGGCTTGCCCCCCCGGAGGTCGAGCAACTGGTCACCTATCCGCTGGAAACCCAGATGAACGGCCTGCCCGGTGTCACGCGGGTCCGGTCCACCTCGGGCGTGGGATTGTCGATCGTCTTTGTCGAGTTCGACTGGAATACCGACATCTACCGCAACCGCCAGCAGATCGCCGAGCGTCTCACCCTGGTGCAGGCGCAACTGCCGCAGGGCGTGGTACCGCAAATGGGTCCGGTCGCCTCCATCATGGGGCAGATCATGCTGATCGCCGTGACCGGGCCGGATACCGTCAGCCCGATGGAACTGCGCGAGCTGGCCGATTTCACCATCCGGCCAAGGCTTTTGACGATCCCCGGCGTGGCAAACGTCATCCCGATTGGCGGTGAGGTGCGGCAATACAGGGTGTCGCCCAACCCCGCAGCGATGCGCGCCTTTGGCGTGACCTACGAGGATGTGGAAACGGCGCTGACCGGGTTCGGCGCCAACACGGGTGGCGGCTTTGCCGACCAATACGGCCGCGAGTTCCTGATCCGCAACATCGGGCGCACCCAAAGCCTGGATGATCTGGGGAACCTTGTCGTGGCCTCGGTGGGTGGTCAACCGGTGGCGCTGGATCAGGTCGCCGAGGTCAGCTTTGCCCCCCGTACCAAGCGCGGCGATGCCGGGTTCATGGGTGACGATGCGGTGATCGTCTCGGTCGAAAAGCAACCGGATGTGGATTCGATCGCTCTGACCCGGCAGGTCGAGGTGGCCTTGGCAGAGATGACCGCCGCCCTGCCCGACGGGGTGAAGGCCGACAACATCCTCTTCCGTCAGGCGACATTCATCGAGACATCGATCAGCAATGTGCAGAAGGTGCTTCTGGAAGCCATAGCAGTGGTTGCGGTCGTGCTGTTCCTGTTCCTGTTGAACCTGCGCACCACGATCATCTCGCTGACCGCCATTCCTGTGTCGATCCTTGTGTCGGCCATCATCTTTTACTGGATGGGTCTGTCGATCAACACGATGACGCTTGGCGGCCTTGCCATCGCCATAGGCGAGTTGGTCGACGACGCCGTGGTGGATGTGGAAAACATCTTCCGCCGCCTGCGCGAGAACCGCGAAAAGGGCAATCCCCGCTCGGTCTTCGATGTGGTCGTTACGGCCAGCCAAGAGGTGCGTTCGGGCATCGTATATGCCACGATGACCATCGTTCTTGTCTTCGTGCCGCTCTTTGCGTTGTCGGGCATCGAGGGGCGGCTTTTTGCGCCGCTGGGGCAGGCCTACATCATATCCATTCTCGCCAGCTTGGTCGTGTCCATTACGCTGACCCCGGTCATGGCCTATTACATGCTGCCGGGCCTGAAGCGACTGGATGAGCATGAAGGAATGTTCGTCCGGGTCCTGAAGCGTGGCAACCGCAAGCTGCTTGACTGGTCGTTCGGGCACCCGCGACTGCTGATCGCAGGGGTTTTGGCGGCCGTGGTCACAGCGGGCAGTTTCGCCACGCAACTGCCCCGGGCGTTCCTGCCGCCGTTCAACGAGGGGACGCTGACGATCAGCATGCTCTTCAACCCCGGCATATCCCTGGAGGAAAGCCAGCGGGTCGGTCTGGTGGCCGAGCAGTTGATCCTGGAGGTGCCGGAGGTCGTGCTGGTCGGGCGCCGAACGGGACGTGCGGAACTGGATGAACACGCCGAAGGGGTGCATTCGTCCGAAGTCGAGGTGGAACTGGCCCAGGACGGCCGCCCCAAGGCCGAGATCGAGGCTGATATCCGGGCGCGTCTTTCGGTGCTGCCGGTGGTGACCAACATCGGCCAGCCGATCTCGCACCGGCTTGACCACATGCTGTCAGGGGTGCGGGCACAGATTGCGCTGAAGATCTTTGGCGAAGACTTGGATACGATGCGCGCCATCGCCGAAGAGTTCCGTGTGGCGCTTGCTGACATCCCCGGCGTGGTCGATCTTCAGGTCGAAAAGCAGGTCCGCATCCCGCAGCTTGAGATCATCGTCGATTACGGGCGCGCGGCGCTTTATGGCCTGCAGCCCGCCGCCGTCACCGAACAGCTGGAGCAACTGTCCAACGGGCGCATCGTTTCGCGGATCGTTGACGGCAACAAGCGCTTTGACGTGGTGCTGCGCCTGCAGGACGAAGAACGCACGACGCGCGGTCTGGGCGATCTCTTGATCGAAACCCCGACCGGCTGGATCCCGGTCAGCCAGATTGCCGATGTGGTCGAAACCGACGGCCCGAACCAGATCCTGCGCGAAAACGGCAAGCGCCGCCTGGTCGTCCTCGCCAACTCGGACGGGCAGACCGACATGGCCGAGATCGTCGAACAGATCCGTGCCGTGATGGCCGAAAAGGACCTGCCCACCGGCTTTTTCGCGACACTGGAAGGCACCTTTCAGGCGCAGGAAGAGTCGATGCGGACCATCGGCCTTTTGTCGATCCTGTCGCTGGCGATGATCTTCGCCATCCTTTACAGCCGTTACCGCTCGCCGCTGTTCGTCGGGATCATCATGGCATCGGTGCCTTTGGCGCTGATCGGCAGCGTCGCGGCCCTGTGGTGGTCCGGCCAGCCGCTGTCGGTGGCGTCCATGGTTGGCTTCATCACGCTGACCGGGATTGCGACCCGCAACGGAATCCTGAAGATCAGCCACTACATCAACCTTGCCATTCAGGAAGACATGCCGTTCGGGCGCGACCTTGTCATTCGCGGCAGTCTGGAGCGGCTGACCCCCGTGTTGATGACGGCCTTGTCGGCGGGGGTGGCCCTTGTGCCGCTGATGCTTGGCGCAGATGCGCCCGGCAAGGAGATCCTGCACCCTGTCGCCATCACCATCTTTGGGGGCCTGGTGACGGCCACCATCCTTGACACCGTCCTGACCCCGACCCTGTTCCTGCGCTATGGCCGCGCCCCTCTGGAACGCCTCGTGGCCCAAGCGCGGGCCGAGGCCGCCAAGCAGTCGCAGGACACAGGTCGTGCGCCCACAATCGAAGCTTACTGAACATCGGAGCATGAAATGAATACATCCAAAGCTGCCTTCCGCCTCGGGCTGTCTGCCTTGGCTTCTGTCGTTGCGTTTGCAGCCTTCGCCCATGAGCCGCGCCCTGGCCCCAATGGCGGCTGGAAAGTCGATGTCGGTGTGTGGCATGCGGAATTAGTGGTCGACGACACGACCAACGTCGTCGTCTACCTTTACGACGGAGTAGATCAGCCGGTGTCGGCAGAAGGCTGGACGGGCAATGCAATCTTGCTGGTTGGTGGCGCAGCACAGCGGTTTGAGCTTGCCCCCAATGCCAACGGTCAACTTGCCGGTGTGGCCCCAGTCGCTGTGCCCAAGGACGTAAAGGGTGCGCTTCAGCTTGTTGCGCCAGATGGAACGACG
>JANPKV010000327.1:0-11556 GCA_031426185.1 Rhodobacterales bacterium
CGGCGCGGCGGATGTCACGCTGACGGATTACGGCACCGTCCTTGCCACGATCCCCGGCACTGCTGCGGGCCCCACGGTGGGCTTCCTTGCGCATGTCGACACTGCGCCCCAGTTCAATGCAACCGGCGTGAAACCCCGGGTGATCCGGGGCTATAACGGGGGTGCCATCACCTATCCGGACAATTCCGACCTGGTCCTGTCGCCCGAGATTTCGCCGCAGCTTGCAACCAAGCAGGGACACGACATCATCACCGCTTCGGGCCTGACGTTGCTTGGGGCGGACGACAAGGCGGGGGTTGCCATCCTGATGACCGCCGCCCGCCACCTGCTTGCCAATCCGCAAATTGCCCACCCGCCGCTGCGTCTGGCGTTTACACCGGACGAAGAGATCGGACGCGGCGTCGATGTCCGCCTTCCCGCCGATCTGGCGGCCGACTTCGCCTACACGTTCGATGGCGGCGCCGTGGGCGAGATCGAGTATGAAAGTTTCTCGGCGGACGGGGCGAAGGTGACCATTACCGGCGTGTCGATCCACCCCGGCCTGGCCAACGGCAAGATGGTCAATGCGATTCACCTTGCCGCCAAGATCATCGCCGCCCTGCCGCAGCAGACTATGTTGCCCGAGTTGACCGCAGGTCGCGACGGCTTCATCCACGCGACCGAGATGACGGGCGGATCATCCGAGATGACCTTGAAGTTCATCCTGCGCGATTTTGAGCGCGACGGGCTGGAACAGAAGGGCGCGATCCTGCGGGCCGTCTGTGCTGCAGTTCAGGCGAGCGAACCCCGCGCAACGATCAGCTGCGAGATCACCCCCCAATACCGCAACATGCGCTATTGGCTGGAAAAGGACATGACGCCGGTGAACCTCGCGCGGGACGCCGCCCGCGCGCTGGGGATAGAGCCCGTGTCGGTGCCGATCCGGGGCGGCACAGACGGGTCGCGCCTGACCGAGATGGGCGTGCCTTGCCCGAACCTCTTTACCGGCATGGCCGAGATTCACGGCCCGCTCGAATGGGTGTCGGTGCAGGACATGGCCGTCGCCACGCGCCTGTGCATTGCGCTTGCCGAGCGCGCTGCAACGTCGTGACGCGACCGGCGTCCCCCTATCTCGCGCCCGGCTTTTACGACGATGCGCTTGCCAGAGGCCGCCACCGCGACATCGTCGGCGGGCGGTGGGAGGAAACCGGCCGCCTGCAGCTGGCCTTGTTGCGCGACGAAGGGTTGCAGCCGCACCACCGTCTTCTGGACATCGGTGCCGGGTCGCTGCGGCTTGGCTGCAAGGCGGTGCCTTATCTTGACATCGGCCACTACTGGGCCACCGACGCTTCGCTCGCCCTGATGCAGCGCGGGCATCACACCGAACTCGCCGACCCGTCGCGCCTGCCCCTGCGGCATCTGGTCGAGGATTCCGATTTTGCCTTTCCGGGAATTCCCGACACCATCGACCTTGCCATCGCCTGGGGCGTCTTCACGCATCTGCCCGGCGGAAATCTGGACCTTGCATTGAACACCCTGCACCAGCGTTTTCCGCGGCTGCAGAAGTTTCTCTTCACCTTGTTCCTTGCGACCGAAGCCAAAGCCCATGTTTCGGTCGCTCAACCCGATGGCGTCGTCACCCATCCAGACCGACCGCCATACCACGTGCGGGAGGCGGATGTGCATCGGCGCGCTTCCCTTGCAGGGTTTTCTGCAACGCTGCGCGAAGATCGCCTGCCGCGTGGTCAGCGGCTTTGGGTGGCCCGACCCATTTGACGCTGCGACAATTCGGGAATTCCCAGCCCGGGGACCCATTGATCCGCATCCAAGCCCAGCGCATCCTGTTCCTGCCATTTGAGCCAAAAGGAATCCGCCATGCGCGCCCTTCTCATTGCCCTGACCCTTTGCATCGCCTCCCCTGCCCTTGCCGAACGCTCTGCCATTTCCACCGAGATCGCCGCATCTGGCCTCGCTGCGACCGAGGCACGCCTTGCCGCCCTGCCCGCGCCGAAGCCCGAGGAGCTTTTCGCCCTTGCCGGCCTGCGTTTCCTTGGCGGGGTGGAGGATGCCTTGCAGATCCGCTGGCAGACCGGCGTACAGGCCGACTGGTCCGAACTGCCGATCCTGCGCCTGCCGATCCCGGAAAACCCTGCGGCAAGCGCCTTCACGTCCGCCGATTTCACCACGCTGGTGTCGGGGCTTGGCGCGCGGATGGACGAAGCGCGCGGCGCGCTGGGTAGTCTGGGGACGCAGGACTTCGCGCTGGAAATCGCGCTTGGCGATTTGTGGTTCGACATCAATGCCAATGGCACCCGGGACGAGGGCGAGGGCGTCAGCGATGTGGCGGGCCTGACGCTTGGCGGCGCGGGTCGCATGGGCATGCAGGCCGTCAACGACCCCGTCATACGCTTTGATACCGCCGATGCAGCCTGGCTGTCCGCCTATACCCATTTTCTGGGCGCCTTCGTCTCGCTGACCCAGGCCTATGACCCCGCGCCGGCCATCGACCGGGTGCTGGGCGCTACGGCCAAGATGGAGGCGATGTGGGGCACGACGCCGCCGACCAACGCCTTTGACATGATGTTCGGGCGTCAGGTGGACCGCGCGGCGATGGTGCTGACCGCGCTGAGCCAGAACCCCGACGCGGCCATGACCAAGGCTGCCCATACCCACCTCTTGGCGATGATCACCGAAAACCGCCGGTTCTGGGCCTTGGTCGAAGCCGAAGCTGACAATGACAGCGAATGGGTCCCGAATGATCGTCAGGTATCGGGGCTGGGGCTGACCATGCCTCCGGGCACCGGCACCCGCTGGCAGGCAGTGCTGGACGATGCCGAAAAGCTTTTGAACGGTGAATTGCTGATCCCCCACTGGCGCTACGGTGCGGAGGCTGGGATCAACCTGAAAAAGATGTTCGACGCACCGGTGCCGGTGGATCTGATCACCTGGATCCAGGGCGAAGGACTGTTGCCCTTTGCCGAAAAGGGTACCCGCGCCAGCCCGATGGCGTGGAACGACTTTGCGTCAATGGTGCGGGGCGATGAACTGCTGTTTGCGGTTTTCCTGAACTGATGGCTGCCAAGGTGACCGCGAATCAACCACGTTCCCTCGGTCACGACGGAGCTGCCCAGTTCTGTGATCACGGAATTTAAATTCGTGATCACAGGCGCAAATCCTGTGATCACACATCCTATTTTTCCTGTGTTTCTGTTGAATTGCGCTCGAATCCCGTTATGCACAGGCCCAGTTTTGTGCCATCACGCCGCCCATAAAGCCACAGGTCCGGAACCGCCCCATGAACATCCACGAATACCAGGCCAAGGCGCTGTTGCGCAGCTATGGCATCCCGGTCAGCGACGGTCGCGTCGTCATGCGCGCCGAAGAGGCCAAGACCGCCGCGGGAGAGCTTGATGGCCCGCTTTGGGTCGTCAAGGCACAGATCCATGCCGGTGGACGGGGCAAGGGCCATTTCAAAGAGGCCGAGGCCGGCGAAAAAGGCGGCGTCCGTCTGGCGCGGTCGGTCGGCGAAGCGGCGGAGTTCGCCCGCCAGATGCTGGGCCGCACGCTCGTCACCATCCAGACCGGCGAGGCGGGCAAGCAGGTCAACCGCATCTATATCGAAGACGGCAGCGACATCGATCGCGAGTTTTACCTTGCGATCCTGATCGACCGGAAATCTAGCCGCATCTCCATCGTCGCGTCCACCGAAGGCGGGATGAGCATCGAGGACGTGGCACATGACACGCCCGAACGGATTCACACCTTTACCATCGACCCCGCCACCGGCCTGCAGGATTTCCACGGCCGCCGCGTCGCGTTTTCGCTGGGCCTGTCGGGCAATCAGGTCAAGCAATGCGTCAAGATCGTCCGCGATCTCTACCGGATGTTCGTCGAAAAAGACATGGACATGCTGGAGATCAACCCGTTTTGCGTGTTGAAGGACGGGTCACTGAAACTCCTCGACGCCAAGATGGCGTTTGACGGCAATGCGATGTACCGCCACGCCGATATCGCCGCCCTGCGCGACGAGACCGAGGAAGACCCCAAGGAACTCGCCGCATCCAAGTTCGACCTGAACTACATCGCGCTTGATGGCGAGATCGGCTGCATGGTGAACGGCGCCGGGTTGGCGATGGCCACGATGGACATCATCAAGCTTTACGGCGCCGAGCCCGCCAACTTCCTGGACGTCGGCGGTGGCGCGACCAAGGAAAAGGTCACGGAGGCCTTCAAGATCATCACCTCCGACCCACAGGTCAAAGGCATCCTCGTCAACATCTTCGGCGGCATCATGCGCTGCGACATCATCGCCGAAGGCGTGATCGCGGCGGTGAAAGAGGTCGGCCTGAAGGTCCCGCTGGTCGTCCGGCTTGAGGGCACGAATGTGGAACTCGGCAAGGACATCATCCGCAAATCCGGCCTGAACGTCATCGCCGCCGATGACCTGAAGGACGGAGCAGAAAAGATCGTGAAGGCGGTGCGGGGGTAATCCGCGCCGCCGCACGAACACCATTTTCCGCAACAGGACCCACCCCATGCGCACCATCCTCGCCCTGACCCTCACCCTTCTCGCCGCCTGCGGCCCGCAAGCGCCCAAATTCTCCGCCCCTGAACGCAGCGATGCCGAGCTTTGCACCGCACAGGCCGCCGCCGCGACCGCAGGCCGCACCGACGGCAAGTCGATCACCATCACCTGTCCCGCCGAATAACCGACCCCTTCAAGGAGGCCCCGATGGCCGTTCTCGTCAACTCCGCCACCCGTCTGATCTGCCAGGGCTTTACCGGCAGCCAAGGCACGTTCCACTCCGAACAGGCCATTGCCTATGGCACCAAGATGGTCGGTGGCGTGACGCCCGGCAAAGGCGGCGAGACGCATCTTGACCTGCCGGTGTTTGATTCTGTCCACGAGGCGATCGCGAAAACCGGCGCGGATGCGACGGTGATCTACGTCCCACCACCCTTTGCCGCCGACAGCATCCTGGAGGCGATCGACGCCGAAATGCCGCTGATCGTCTGCATCACCGAGGGCATCCCGGTCCTGGACATGATGAAGGTCAAGCGCGCCCTCATCAATTCCAAATCCCGCCTGATCGGGCCGAACTGCCCTGGCGTGATGACCCCCGGCGAGTGCAAGATCGGCATCATGCCGGGCAGCATCTTTTCCAAGGGCTCGGTCGGGGTTGTCTCACGTTCCGGCACCCTCACCTATGAAGCCGTGAAACAGACGACCGATGTGGGCCTTGGCCAATCCTCTGCCGTCGGCATCGGCGGCGACCCGATCAAGGGGTCCGAGCATATCGACATCCTGGAGATGTTCCTCGCCGACCCCGATACTCATTCGATCATCATGATCGGCGAAATCGGGGGTGCTGCCGAAGAGGACGCCGCGCAGTTTCTGGCGGATGAGAAAAAGCGCGGCCGCTGGAAACCCACCGCCGGGTTCATTGCCGGCCGCACCGCCCCCCCCGGCCGCCGCATGGGCCATGCCGGGGCCATCGTGGCAGGCGGCAAGGGCGACGCGCAGTCGAAGATCGAAGCGATGCTCAGCGCCGGGATCGTGGTCGCCGACAGCCCGGCAAGTCTGGGTGAAGCTGTGCTGAAGGCGATTGGCAAGTAAAGTGTCGGCGGGCTTTGGCCCGCCATTGCCACAGCGGCGGGCCAAAGCCCGCCCTGCCGAGCAAAAAACACCGGGACCAATCCAAGCCATCAAGAGTTGCCTAACCAATGACTTGTACCAACACCCCTACGGCCCCCCTCCCTCCGAGGTAACCCCATGACCGAACAATCCCCCACCGCCGCCTTCACCGCCTCGTCCTTTCTCGACGGGGCGAACGCCGATTACGTGGACCAGTTGCAGGCGCGCTATGCCGCCGACCCGAACACGGTCGACGCCACCTGGGCCGAGTTCTTCCGCGCCCTTGGCGACAGCGAGCTTGACGCCAAGCGCGCCGCGCAAGGGCCGTCATGGGCGCGCGCGGACTGGCCGCCGCAGCCGGTGGATGATCTGACCGCCGCGCTGACCGGCGAATGGGCTGCCCCGCCCGCGCCCAAGGATGCAAAGGCCGCTGGTGCAAAGATCGCCGCGAAGGCCGCCGAACTGGGCGCTCCGGTCAGCGACGAGTTGATCAAGCGCGCCGTCCTCGACAGCATCCGTGCCATCATGATCATCCGCGCCTACCGCATCCGGGGCCATCTGGCGGCCGACCTTGACCCCCTGGGCCTGACGGACACCAAGCACCACCCGGAGCTTGACCCTGCCTCGTACGGGTTCGCCGAGGCGGACATGGACCGTCCGATCTTTATCGACAACGTTCTGGGCCTGACCCACGCCTCGATGCGCGAAATCATCGACATCGTCCGGCGCACCTATTGCGGCACCTTTGCGCTGCAATACATGCACATTTCAGACCCTGAACAGGCCGCCTGGCTCAAGGAACGGATCGAAGGTTACGGCAAGGAAATCGCCTTTACCCGCGAAGGCCGCAAGGCGATCCTGAACAAGCTCGTGGAGGCGGAGGGATATGAAAAATTCCTTCACGTCAAATACATGGGCACCAAACGCTTTGGCCTCGATGGGGGGGAATCGCTGATCCCCGCGATGGAACAGATCATCAAGCGGGGCGGTGCCCTGGGGGTGCGCGAAATCGTCATCGGCATGCCGCACCGTGGCCGTCTCAGCGTGCTTGCCAACGTGATGATGAAACCCTACCGCGCGATCTTTCACGAATTTCAGGGCGGGTCCTACAAACCCGATGAGGTCGACGGCTCTGGCGACGTGAAATACCACCTCGGCGCCTCGTCGGACCGCGATTTCGACGGCAACATCGTGCACCTTTCGCTGACCGCCAACCCCAGCCACCTGGAGGCGGTGAACCCCGTGGTGCTTGGCAAGGTACGCGCCAAGCAGGACCAGAACAACGACCCCGATCGCGGCTCGGTGCTGCCGATCCTGCTGCATGGTGATGCGGCCTTTGCCGGGCAAGGCGTGGTCGCGGAATGCTTTGGCCTTTCGGGCCTGCGCGGGCACCGCACGGGGGGCACGATCCACATCATCGTCAACAACCAGATCGGATTCACCACCGCGCCGTCGTTTTCGCGGTCCAGCCCCTATCCCACCGACATCGCGCTGATGGTCGAGGCACCGATCTTCCACGTCAACGGCGACGACCCCGAGGCCGTGGTCCACGCCGCCCGCGTCGCCACCGAATACCGCCAGAAGTTCCGCAAGGACGTGGTTCTGGACATCTTCTGCTATCGCCGCTTCGGCCACAACGAGGGGGATGAACCGATGTTCACAAACCCCGCGATGTACACCCGCATCCGCAAGCAGAAAACGACCTTGCAGATCTATACCGAGCGTCTGGTGAAGGACGGCCTGATCCCCGAAGGCGAGATCGAGGACATGAAGGCCGCCTTCCAGGCACGCCTGAACGAAGAGTTCGAGGTCGGCAAGAACTTCAAGCCGAACAAGGCCGACTGGCTGGACGGTCGATGGAAGAACATGGCGACCAAGGACCTCAACAACTATCAGCGCGGTGAAACCTGGATCAAGGCAGAGACCCTCACCGAGGTGGGTGCAGCACTGACCCGCGTGCCCGAGGGGTTCGATCTGCACAAGACCGTCGCGCGGCAGCTTGAGGCCAAGAAGGAAATGTTTGCCAAGGGCGCAGGCTTCGACTGGGCCACCGCCGAGGCACTGGCGTTTGGCTCTTTGGTGACCGAAGGTTTCCCCGTGCGGCTTTCTGGGCAGGATTGCACACGCGGCACCTTCAGCCAGCGCCATTCCGCCTTTGTCGACCAGACGACCGAGGAACGTCACTATCCGCTGAACCATATCCGCGCCGGCCAGTCGCGGTTCGAAGTGATCGACAGCATGCTGTCGGAATACGCCGTGCTTGGCTTTGAATACGGCTATTCCCTGTCCGAGCCGAACACCCTTGTCATGTGGGAGGCGCAGTTCGGCGACTTTGCAAACGGTGCCCAGATCATGTTCGACCAGTTCATCTGTTCGGGCGAGGCGAAATGGTTGCGGATGTCGGGCCTTGTCTGCCTTTTGCCGCATGGCTGGGAAGGCCAGGGGCCGGAGCATTCGTCGGCGCGACTGGAACGGTTCCTGCAGAATTCGGCCGATGACAACTGGATCGTCGCGAACTGCTCGACGCCTGCCAACTACTTTCACATCCTGCGCCGCCAACTGCACCGCACCTACCGCAAGCCGTTGATTCTGATGACGCCAAAGTCGCTTTTGCGCCATCCGATGTGCATCTCGCGTGCCGAAGACTTCACCGACGGATCGACCTTTCACCGCGTTCTGTGGGACGATGCGCAAAAGGGCAATTCGGCGACAAAGCTGCAACCCGATGCCCAGATCCGGCGCGTTGTCGTCTGTTCCGGCAAGGTCTACTTCGACCTTCTGGCCGAACGGGATGCGCGCGGGCTCGACGATGTCTATCTTCTGCGCGTCGAACAGCTTTATCCGGTCCCGACCCTGTCCCTGACGCAGGAACTCGGTCGTTTCCCGACCGCAGAGATCGTCTGGTGCCAGGAAGAGCCCAAGAACCAAGGGGCCTGGTCCTTCATCGAACCGGATCTTGAACAAATACTCACAAAACTGCGCGGCGCCCCGACGCGCGCCACCTATATGGGCCGCAAGCCCTCGGCCTCGCCCGCGACGGGCCTTGCCTCCCGCCACAAGGCTGAACAGACAGCCCTCGTCAACGACGCCCTGACGATCGCCTGAAGGAGAAGAACATGACCGATGTAATGGTGCCCGCCCTTGGGGAGTCCGTATCCGAGGCCACCGTATCGACCTGGTTCAAGAAACCGGGCGACGCGGTAAAGCAGGATGAGATGCTGTGCGAACTGGAAACCGACAAGGTCTCGGTGGAGGTGCCAAGCCCGGTGACGGGCGTGCTGTCCGAAATCATCGCGCCGGAGGGCACGACGGTGGCCGCCAATGCCCGCCTTGCGATCGTGACCGAAGGCGCCGCCGCCCCCGCCGCAAAGGAAAAGGTGACGAAGGCGCTTGAAGGCGTGCCGTCCACCGTGACCGAGCCATCGCTCGCCCCGATCGCCGGCCCAGAGCCGACGGCCCCCCGCAAGGGCGAGGATGCCCCCGCCGCCAAGAAGGCCATGGCCGAAGCGAACCTTACCCCCGATCAGGTGCAAGGCACCGGACGTGATGGCCGCATCATGAAGGAAGATGTCGCCCGCACCGTCGCCAGCGCCCCCGGTGCCGCCTCCGCTGCGGCCACCCCGGCCCCGCCGCAGCCGATGCCGCGCGCGCCCGTGCCGGCGGACGATGCCGCGCGTGAGGAAAGGGTCAAGATGACCCGCCTGCGCGCCACCATCGCCCGAAGGCTGAAGGACGCGCAGAACACTGCCGCCATGCTGACGACCTATAACGAGGTCGACATGTCCGGCGTCATGGGACTTCGCAACGAATACAAGGACATGTTCGAGAAAAAGCACGGCGTGAAATTGGGTTTCATGTCGTTCTTCGTCAAGGCCTGCGTGCATGCGCTGAAGGAAGTGCCGGAGGTCAACGCCGAGATCGACGGTCAGGACGTGGTCTACAAGAACTACGTCCATATGGGCGTCGCCGTCGGCACCCCCTCGGGCCTTGTGGTCCCGGTGGTGCGCGACGCCGACCAGATGGGCTTTGCCGCCATCGAGAAAAAGATCAGCGAACTGGGCCTGCGCGCCCGCGACGGCAAGCTGTCGATGGCCGAAATGCAGGGCGGCAGCTTCACCATCTCCAACGGTGGGGTTTATGGCTCGCTGATGTCCTCGCCGATCCTGAACCCGCCGCAGTCAGGGATTCTGGGGATGCACAAGATCCAGGATCGCCCCGTGGTCGTCGGAGGCCAGATCGTGATCCGCCCGATGATGTATCTGGCGCTGAGCTATGATCACCGCGTGGTGGACGGCAAGGGGGCGGTGACGTTCCTGGTGCGGGTGAAGGAAGCGCTGGAGGATCCGAGGCGGTTGTTGATGGATTTGTGAGAATGGATTTGGTCGTCCAAGGTGTGCCACGGCACACTACTCTCGAAGATTACTGCGCATTTGTTTTGTTGCTATCAGACTTGTGTCGCAGCGAACGTATCGAAGGCAAATGGCGTAAAGATCTTCACAGCTGGTATCTCTACCGGCAGTCCTTTTACGGGATAATTGATTATTTATATCCGTCCGTTCGCTGCATGGCGTCTGAAGCTGCTCTCGCCGAATTTAGACGAGGCGAATCGCAGACTGACATTCGAGCATTGCGTTGGAAGGATCAGCCTCAGTTCGATCAAGGTCGCTTGGCTGGGACATTTCATTTTGAACATGTCTTCACGGGTGACATGTTTAGACAACAAGTGGAACTAATTTCGCACCGGGACGACAGGACAATGCAGCTAACGGAAATCGTGAGGCAAAACTATTGTGTTGCCTGGATTTTGAAAAGTGAGAATTCAAACCTTGGGCGTGGCGATCGTGGCAACTCGCTCAGTTCTGCGCGCGAGTACTATGAAAAGTGTAAGATCAATCTAATCGAACAAGACGGTTAATGCGCCGTCCCGATCCCTCCCGCCGACGCCAACCGGGTATCCTCCTCCCCAGCTCGTCGGGGAGTGATGGGGTCTACATGCAACGCCTCCCCGCCCCATAATTGGTAACCCCATGACCCCCGAACTCACTGCCCTCGCCCTCGCCGGTCTCCTCCAGGGCGTCCAATACGCCCTCATGGCGATCCCCGCGAACCTGGAGCTTGGCGTCGGCAAGACACTGTCGCCGCGTGACCCTGACCGCCTTGGCAAACCCCTGATCGAGCAGGTTTCCCCCCGCACCGGGCGCCTTTTCCGCGCGCTCAACAACCATTTCGAGGGGCTGATCCTCTTTACCCTCGCCGTCGTCGTCGTGACCCTTTCCAACCAGTCCACCCCGTTCACGCAAACCTGCGCCTGGACCTACCTTGCCGCCCGCGTCCTCTATGTGCCGGCCTATGCGTTCGGTCTGGTCCCGTGGCGCTCGCTCATCTGGTTTGTGGGCTTTCTCGCCACCATGGCGATGATCGCCGCCGCGCTGATATGACATTCACCTGTCGTGACCGATGCCCTACACATGGCCGACAGCAACCCGACACGACTTTCGGAAAGGATTTGACCCATGGCCAGCTTTGACGTGATCTATATCGGCGCGGGCCCCGGCGGCTATGTCTCGGCCATCCGCGCGGCCCAGCTTGGCCTGTCGGTCGCCGTCGTCGAAGGGCGCGAGACCTTGGGCGGCACCTGCCTGAACATCGGCTGCATCCCCTCCAAGGCGCTGCTGCATGCGACCCACCAGCTGCACGAAGTCCATGAAAACCATGAGAAGATGGGCCTGATGGGCGGTGCGCCGACGGTCGATTGGGGCCGGATGCAGGACTACAAGGCCGACGTCGTGGGGCAGAATACCAAGGGCATCGAGTTCCTGTTCAAGAAGAACAAGGTGACCTGGCTGAAAGGCTGGGGCACGATCCCCGAGGCGGGCCGCGTCAAGGTTGGCGACGAGGTTCATGAGGCGAAAAACATCGTGATTGCCACGGGATCCGAGCCG
>JANPKV010000328.1:0-3741 GCA_031426185.1 Rhodobacterales bacterium
TCATACGCACCTGGCCTGGTTTTAATTAACCGCGCAGGTGCCGCTATCCCGCTGCAACGGGGAAGGGCTTGCGTCTTGTTGGCAGAAAGGATCACGCCGATGGGACTGTCTAAATCTATCTGGACCAACCCGACCGAATTCGTCAAAACCCACAAGCCCGAGAACCCGGTGCTGTTTTTCTGCCCGGCGGCGCTTCAGGCCAGGGCGCGCGTTTTTCTTGATGGATTTCCGGGTCTTGTGACCTATGCGGTGAAGTCGAACCCCGGTGAAGAGGTCGTCGAGAACCTGGTTGCCGCGGGCGTCCGCGGCTTTGATGTGGCCTCGCCCTTTGAGATGCGCCTGATCCGTCGTCTGGCCCCGGATGCCGCGATGCATTACAACAACCCGGTTCGCGCGCGGCATGAAATCACCACTGCGGTGGAACTTGGCGTGAAATCCTATTCCGTCGACAGCCACAGCGAACTCGCAAAACTGGTCGAGATGGTGCCCGCTGACGGCACCGAAATCTCGGTCCGCTTCAAGTTGCCGGTTGCGGGTGCTGCCTACAACTTTGGTGCGAAATTCGGCGCCACGGCAGAGGTTGCTGTCGACCTGCTGAAAACCGTTGCAGCAGCGGGCTTCATTCCGTCGATCACCTTCCATCCCGGGACGCAATGCACCGACCCGAATGCATGGGGGTCCTATATCCGCACGGCTGCCGACATTGCGCGCGATGCGGGCGTGCGGATCGCGCGGCTGAATGTCGGCGGCGGGTTCCCGTCGCACCGTCTGAACGGGGTAAGCCCGCAACTGGCGGCAACCTTCGCGCTGATCGACGCGGTCGCGACCGAAGCGTTCGGTGCCGACCGCCCCGCGCTTGTCTGTGAGCCGGGACGCGCGCTCTGTGGCGATGCGTTTTCGCTGGTGGCACGGATCAAGGCGGTGCGGGACGACACGCATGTGTTCCTGAACGACGGCGTCTATGGCTCGCTGTTCGAACTGGGGCAGATCGGCGTCATCGACCGGATCGTGGTGATGGATGCCCATGGCAACCGTCGCAGCGGCAAGCCCGTACCGCGCATCGTGTTCGGCCCGACCTGCGATTCGGTTGACCGTCTGCCGGGCGATGTGCTGCTGCCTGCCGATATTGCCGAGGGCGACTTTGTCAACATCAGCGGCATGGGCGCCTATTCCACGGTGACCAACACCCGGTTTAACGGCTATGGCGAGCTTGCCTATGTGACGGTGCTGTCGCTCGACCGCTAGGACAGCCTGCGCGGAAAGATCTGTGTTGCAAAGCCCCTGCCGGATGATCCCGGCAGGGGCATTCTTTTTCCGGGTAGCGTGAAGCTTTTTCCGGGTAGCGTGAAAGCGACGCTGCGCCAAGGCCTTGCCGCCCGAAATTGACGTAGCAGCGAAGGCACGCGGGATGCTGTTAGCGGACCGCTTGCGTGAACGTCCAGATGATCGCGATCAGGATCGGTTGATGGATCAGATAGATGATCAGGCTGTGCCTGCCCGGCCAGCCTAAACGCTGTATCACCGGCCCCGAGGGGCGCGACAGCGGGCCCCACAGGTTCAGCGATGTCGCGATCTTGGCCGCTGCGATGCCCAGCAGCACCGGGGCAAACCATGGAAATATCGGCAGGAAGTCCGCGGCATAAACGGGCGTCGTGCCAAGGCCGAGCCAGCTGAGCCACGGATGGCCAAACGCGTCGAAACGTCCAAGGCGCGGCAGCATGAAGATAACCGCCGACAGCCCAAGCAGGACGGCAACGGGCCAGCGCAGGACGACAAGGCCAACGAGGCTGCCGACGGCGATGCTGTGCAGGATGCCGAAGAATATCCACTGCTGACCCAAGGCGAACCAGGTTGCCACACTGATCAGCGCGGCGGCGCCTGCGACTTGCACAAGGCGGCGCCAGAAAGCCCGCCAGCGGATGCCCCGCCCATGCGCAAGATACAGGCTGACGCCCACCAGGATCAGGAAACTGCTCGCCACCACGCGCGAAAAGATCGCCCAGCCACCCGTCACGGCCGTGCCCGGCTCCAGATAGCCAAACAGCATCAGATCAAAGACAAAGTGATAGATCGCCATCCCGATCAGCGCGATGGTGCGTGCGACATCCAGAAGGGCGACCCTGCCGGTGACCCGGGTCAGGGTGCTATCATCCGTCATCTGTCGCGGCCGGGGGGCAGGTCACGCCGCATCGGGCGCGCCCCCCGCATTCCTAGCGATGCCGCAGATCCACATAATCGCGCTGTTCCGGTCCGATATACAGCTGCCGGGGACGCCCGATCCGCTGGTTCTTTTCGGCGATCATCTCTTTCCACTGGCTGATCCAGCCGACAGTGCGCGCGATGGCAAAGATCGGCGTGAACATCGATGTCGGAAAGCCGATCGCATCCAGGATGATGCCGGAATAGAAATCCACATTGGGATAGAGCTTTTTCGAGATGAAATAGTCGTCCTGAAGGGCGATACGCTCCAGCTCTTTGGCGACCTGCAATGTGGGGTTGTTGTGAACGCCCAACAGGTCAAGCACCTCATCGGCGCTTTCCTTCATCACCTTGGCGCGTGGGTCGAAATTCTTGTAGACGCGATGCCCAAAGCCCATCAGACGCACGCCCGAGTTCTTGTCCTTGGCCATCTTGATGAATTCCGGGATCCGGTCGACCGAGCCGATCTCGCGCAGTTGCTCCAACGCTGCCTGGTTTGCGCCGCCATGGGCGGGCCCCCACAGGCAGGCAATACCTGCGGCGATGCAGGCAAACGGGTTGGCGCCCGACGATCCTGCCAGCCGCACGGTCGACGTGGAGGCGTTCTGTTCATGGTCGGCATGCAAAAGCATGATCCTGTCCATCGCTTTTTCCACGATGGGGTTTACGACATAATCCTCGGTCGGGACCGCGAAACACATGTTGAGGAAGTTGCCCGCATAGCTGAGCGAGTTCTTGGGATATACGAAAGGCTGGCCGATCGAATATTTGTAGGCCATCGCCGCGATCGTCGGCAGCTTGGCGATCATCCGGATCGAGGCAACCTCGCGCTGCCATTCATCGTTGATGTCGGTGCTGTCGTGGTAAAACGCGCTCATCGCGCCGACGACGCCGACCATCGTGGCCATCGGATGCGCGTCGCGGCGAAAGCCACGAAAGAAATAGTGCATCTGTTCGTGCACCATCGTGTGTTTTGTCACGCGGTTGGTGAAATCGGCAAGCTGTGCGGCGGTCGGCAGCTCGCCATAAAGCAGCAGATAGCACGCCTCGAGATGGGTGGACTTTTCGGCGAGCTGTTCGATCGGATAGCCGCGATAGAGCAGTTCACCCTTGTCGCCGTCGATATAGGTAATCGCGCTTTCGCAAGCGGCGGTCGAGGTAAAGCCGGGGTCGAAGGTGAACACGTCCGCCTCGCCATACAGCTTGCGGATGTCCAGCACGTCCGGCCCGATCGTCGGGGAATGCACCGGCAGATCGTAGGTCTTGCCGTCAAGGTTCAGCGTTGCGACTTTGTCGGTCATGTCTTTTCCCCGGTGTGGGGCGGCCCGGTTGGCAGGGGCGCGCCCAGAGCGATAATCCTGCACCCCGCAATGGGGCCGTCAAGGCCAGTCGCACGGCGTCACGCCGCAGCGTCGGTCAGCCTTGCAATGGTTTCGTCCTGACCGATGACCAGCATCATGTCATAGACGCTTGGTGTAACAGTGCGTCCGGCCAGTGCCGCGCGCAAGGGAGCCGCCAGTTTTCCGAATCCGATGCCGTTTT
>JANPKV010000329.1:0-18291 GCA_031426185.1 Rhodobacterales bacterium
CGTGCGCCGCATCATCTTTGATGCGAGCTATCTGGTGATGGGTCTGGGTGATGTCTACCTTGGCGCACCGGTCGCCACCCCTGTCGATCCGCGCCACAGGCTGGTCACGACGAAATACAACCCGGCCCGCACCTGGACGCCCGAAAACGCGGTCGGCATCGGCGGGGCCTATATGTGCATCTACGGGATGGAGGGGCCGGGCGGATACCAGCTGTTCGGGCGCACGATCCAGGTCTGGAATACCTGGAAGCCCGTCGGACTGTTTGCCGAAGCCCCGTGGCTTTTGCGCTTTTTCGACCGCATCCGCTTTTATCCGGTCGATGCCAAGGAACTGGCCGAGGCGCGCGAAGCCTTTCCGCATGGCGCCTACCCTGTCCGGATCGACGAGGGCACCTTTCGCTGGGCCGATGAGAAACGGCGGCAGATGGCGGACAAGGACAGCATCGGGACCTTCAAGTCGACACAGGTCGCGGCCTTTGAGGCAGAGCGCGCCAGATGGCAGGCGGCAGGGCTCGACAGCTTTGTCGCCGATGACGGGCCAAGTGCGGAGACGGGCACGGTGCCGGTCGGGCTGACAGGTGTCGAAAGCCCGGTGCCGGGAAATCTGTGGAAATACCTTGTCGGGCCGGGTGATCTTGTGGTGCCGGGCGACACGATTGCCATCGTGGAATCGATGAAGATGGAAATTGCCGTGCAAGCCCCCGCGGGGGGTCGCATGATCGAGTGCCGTGCCGTTCCGGGTCGTACCCTGCGCGCCGGCGATATCCTAGCCGTGATGGAGGCCGACTGATGCTGCCCACAATGCTGACCCTGCCCGCGCTGCAGACGGCCTATGCTGCCGGCGTGACGCCACTGGACGTGGTGGAAGAGGTGATCGCCCGCCGGGACGCGCTCCGCGACCGCGCGGTGTTCATCACCGAGACCCCTGCCGATGCCCTGCGCGCCGCAGCCCTTGCGGTGATGGCGGGCCCCCGCGACCTGCCGCTTTGGGGTATCCCCTTTGCGGTCAAGGACAATATCGACGTAATGGGCATGCCGACGACAGCCGGCTGCCCGGCCTTTGGCTATGACCCGGCGGTCGATGCCACCGTGATCGCGCGTCTTCGCGCCGCCGGAGCGATGGTGATCGGCAAGACCAATCTGGACCAGTTCGCGACCGGCCTGAACGGCACACGGTCCCCCCACGGTGCCCCCCGGTCGGTGTTCAATGCCGATTATGTTTCGGGCGGGTCGTCGTCGGGCTCCGCAGTCGCGGTGGCTTCGGGCTTGTGCGTCTTTGCGCTTGGCACCGACACGGCGGGGTCGGGCCGGGTCCCGGCGGCGTTCAACAACCTCGTGGGCGTCAAGCCGACGCCGGGGCTGGTGCCCAACACGGGCGTCGTGCCGGCCTGCCGGTCGGTGGATGTCGTGACGGTGTTTGCAGGCTCGGTCGCCGATGCCGTTGCGGTGCGCCGCGTGATGGACGGGCTTGACCGCGCCGATCCCTTTTCCCGCGTTGAGGCCCCCGTCGGCCTGCCCCCCCGCCCCCGCATCGGCATCCTGACCGGGGCGGAGCGTGAGTTCTTTGGCAATGCCGAGGTCGCCGCCCTTTACGACGCCGCGCTTGCCCGTGCCGAAAGTCTGGGGGCGACGCTGGTCCCCTTTGACTATGCCCCGTTCCGCGAGGCGGCAGCGCTTTTGTATGACGGTCCCTGGGTGGCGGAACGATTGGCGGCGGTGGAGGATTTCCTTGCCACCAACCCCGACGACTTCGACCCCGCCGTGCGCCGCATCATCGAAGGTGCCAGACCGAAGACGGCGGTGGAGGCGTTCCGGGGCCGATATCGTCTGGAAGAGCTTCGCCATGCCGTGGCCCCGGTCTGGGAGGCAGTGGATGTGCTGTTGCTGCCGACCTCGCCCACGACCTACCGCGTGGATGAGATACTGGCCGATCCGATCGTCAAGAACAGCCATTTCGGACGCTACACCAACTTTGCCAACCTGCTGGGCTATGCCGCCATTGCGGTGCCTGCGGGCTTTGGGCCCTCCGGTCTGCCGGCGGGGGTCACGCTGGTGGGACCTGCCTTCAGCGACGATGCGCTGGCGCCCCTTGCGGCGGCGATGCACCACAAGGCGGACTGCGGCATGGGGTGCGACCGGCAGGCCGAGGTCCCCGCAGCGACGGCCCCGGAAGTCCCCGCCGGCATGATCGCGATCATAGTCGTCGGCGCGCATCTGTCGGGCATGCCGCTCAACCCGGAACTGACCGGCCCCGGCGGCGTCCTGATCGGCGAGGCCAAGACCGCCCCCGGCTACCGGCTTTATGCGCTGCCCGGCACCGTGCCGCCGAAGCCCGGCATGGTGTACGATCCTGCCCATAGCGGCCCGGGCATCACGGTGGAGGTCTGGGCCCTGCCCCCGGCCGCCTTTGGTGCGTTTGCCGCGCGCATCCCGGCACCCTTGGGTCTGGGCAAGGTCGCGCTGGCCGACGGACGGGTCTTTTCGGGGTTTCTTTGCGAGGCCCACGCTGTAGCCGGTGCCGACGAGATCACCCGTTTTGGCGGCTGGCGTGCCTATCGGGCGCAGGCCACGTGACGGCGCAACACTGTCGTACAGACAGCGAGTCGCCAAAAGGGTGCATTGCCTGACGCGACGCGGCCGCAGGCAGCGAACGGCCCGGCTAAAGCGCGTGCAGCCAGTCCATCCGTGCCGCAAGGTCCGGCGCACCAAACGCAAGCGACCCCATTACGACCGTCTCCGCCCCGGCGGCCCGCAGCAAGGGCACCGTGGTGTCGCGAATGCCGCCATCCGCCGCCAGAATGATGCGCCGACCGGTGGCCGCGATCAGACCCTTGGCCTCTTGCAGGCGGGCGGTGGCGGCGGGGTTCAATCCCTGCCCCTTGACCCCGATCGCGGTCCCCAGGAGCGTCAGCATGTCAAGGCGGTCCAGCCATGGTGCGGCCTGTGCCACCGGTGTCTCGACCCGCAAAACCATCCCGGCCTTGCAGCCAAGGGCCGCGATCCGGTTCAATCCCTCCTGCGCGTTCGCGTTCTCGACATGCAGGCTGATCAGGTCCGCCCCGGCCTCGGCAAACTGGTCGATCTGCGCCAGCAGGACGGCATCCGCGGTCATCAGGTGGACATGGATCGGCAGGTGCGTCTGGTCACGCAGCCGGGCGACCAGGTCGGGAAAGAACAGCAGCGCCGGGGCGAAATGCCCGTCGGCCACGTCGATATGCAGGATATCCGCATGGGGAGTGATCCGCGCAAGGTCATCGGCCAGGCGGATCAGGTCGGCAGACCACATCGAATACTCCGCCAGCAAACGCTGGCGCGGCAGCGCATCCAACCAGTCGGCGTTGGGACGGGGCATGTCAGATCTCCTTGAGAAAGCGGGTCATGGCATCGGCCAGCGCCGCCAGATGGGCAGGTTTGTCGCGACCTTTTGGCGGCAGGCCGACCAGCCGCGCCTTGGGGATGAGATCCGCCAGCGCATCGCCATGCGCCGCGGGATGGATGGCGTCCTCGGGGGTGGTGCAGATCAGCGCGGGCACTGTCACCGCGCGCAGGTCGGCGGCGCTGATGCCCGGGCCATCCGCCGCGATCAAGGACAGCAGGCACGCGGTATCCTGCTGCGGGGTGCGGTCAAAGAACCCCATGAGCGAGGCAAGGTTGTCGGGCGCGGCAAGGGTCAGTTCGCGCGCGGTATCGCTGCGGGCAAAGGTGCTGCGTGCCGCGTCGGCGGGCAACCGCGACAACAGCGCGCCCACTTCGGCATTCGGCGCCATGTTGGCGGGGGCCGGGTCCGTGATCCAGGCCGGGCGGACCAGCACCAGCGCGCGGACCAGATCTGGCCGGACGACGGCAAGACGGCACGCAATGGCCGCCCCCATCGAAATGCCTCCGAGCACCACCGGGTGATCGAGCGTCTCGATCAAGGCAGCCACGTCTTTGGCAAACCGTGCAATCGACGGCTCGGTGTCCATCTCCGAGGCGCCATGCCCGGCGCATTCCAGACAGACCCAACGTTGCGGATGCATGGCCGCCATCGCCTCGGCGACCTGGCCCGCACCGCCGCAAAGCCCGTGCTGCAAGACCAGAGGCGGACCGCTTTGGCCGCCCCCGTGTACCGCCAGTTGCAGGCCCCGGCGGGCAAGCCAACCCGTCTGCATCACAGCCGCGCCAGAAAGGCGGCGACGCCGGGCGCTTCGTCGGCGGTCAAGCCGTGGGTCACGAGGTCGCCATCAAAACCGGCAGCCCGCAGCCGCCCGAGAAAGTGCGGAAAATCAACCACACCCTGCCCGGCCGTGGCAAATCGTCCATCGGCGTGACGGTCCTTGGCATGGGCCATCAGGATGCGGTCAGCCAGCACGTCCACGGCATGCGAAACGATATCGCGCTGGGTGGCAAGGGGGGCAACCTCGAACAGGTTGGCGGGGTCCAGCACAATCGCAAGCGACGGGCTTTGCAGGTCGTCGATCAGGGCGCGGGCACGCGACGCATTGTCCACCACATTGGCCAGTTCCGGCTCGATCCCGAGCTTGATGCCCTTGGCTTCGGCCAGCGCGCAGGCCTTGCCCATTTCTTCCAGAAGGTCACGCCACGCCTCGGGGGTCGCGTTGTCGGGATGGTGGCGCCATTGGTCGGCCGGATCCCGCGTGCCGGTGCAAAGCGTCACCATGCCCGTCCCCATCGCCCCGGCATTGTCGATCAACACCCCAAGGCGGCTGAGACCAGCCGCGCGTATGGCGGGATCGGGGTGGATCATGTTGTAGGTGCCGGATACGGCGGCGACCACAACACCCGTCGCCTCGCTGGCCTCGGCGACGGCGGCGGTCTCGCCCCAGGTCAGAACGTCGGGCATGGCGGCCAGGCCGGAGCAGGCCATGTTGTACTGGACCGATGCATAGCCCGCCGACTTGGCCTCTTGCAGCATCGTCAGGGGATCGCTGCCCGCAAACGTCTTGGCGAAAATCCCCAGCCGCATCTAAAGCGCCCCCGACACATCGGTCAGCCGCACCGGTTGCCCCGTGCGCGCCGATTGCGCAATCGCCACCATGGCGCGGACCGAGGCGATGCCGTCCTCCAGATCCGCGCCATATTGCGGCGCGCCGGTCAGGACGGTGTCGGCAAAGCCCTCCAGCTGGCGGCGGTAGAAATGGCCGTCCGCGCCAAGGACGCGGTGGGTCGAGCCGTCGGATTCATGGAAAATGTCGACTTCGGAGGATTTGTAGTACCATGGGTTATAGGTCTTGCCGAGGATGGAGCCCTGTGCGCCGTAGATCTGGAACCCCTCGTGCCAGTCCATCCTGACCGCGACCGTCAGGTCCAGATGGCCCAAGGTTCCGCTGGCAAATTCCACATCCACGAACCAGCAGCGGATGCCGGCCCGGTTCAGCAGCCGCGCATCCACCGCGACGATCTCGCCCGCGAAAAAGCGCGCCGTGTCGACAAGATGGCTGCCATGCGCGAGCATGTAATAGCGGTCGAGATCGGCCTTGGGGTTCTCCGACGGTTTGCGTGCGGCCTTGGAGGTGACGATCAGGGGCTGCACCGCATCGGTCATCGCGTAACGGTGGGTGTTGTCGCAATACCAGGCCTTCAGCGCCACGAGCGCACCCATCGGTCCGTCGATGAACGCCTTGGCCGCCTGCAGCCCCGCGTCAAAACGCTTCATGTGGCCGACCTGCAGGACCTTGCCGCTGGCCTTGACGGCGGCGCGCAGGGTCTCCGCCTCTTCGATGCCGGTCGCCAGGGGCTTTTCACACAGCACGTGCTTGCCTGCCTGCAACGCGCGCAAGGCGGCGGGGACGTGAAAGGCGTCGGACGTGGCGATAATCACCGCCTCCAGATCCGGATCGGCCAGCATCGCGTCGTAGTCGGCAAAGGTCCGGGTGGGCGCGTGGGTGGCGGCCATCCGGTCGCGCAGGTCGTCCGCCACATCGCAGATCGCATAAAGGTCGGCATTGCGCGCCTTGGTGCAGGCCTCGAAATGGGCGGCCTGCGCAATCGGGCCGCAGCCCAGCACGCCGACACGCAGGGTCCGACTGTCTTTAGGCGGCATGGGGCGGTCCTTTCAGGGCGTCGATCTCTTGCAGGGTGGGATTGCCCTCCATCGGGCCGAGGCGCGTCACCGCCAGCGCCCCGGCGGCATTGGCCCGGGCGAGCGCTTCCGGCACGGATTGCCCGACCGTCATCAAGGTGACGAAGGTCCCGCAAAAGCAATCTCCGGCGCCTGTCGGGTCCACCACGGTCACGGGATGGGCGGGCAAGGTCCATTGGCCGGCATGATCGCGCGCGATGCAGCCTTGCGCCCCGCGCTTGAGCACCACCGCGCCCGCGCCCGAGGCCAAAAGCCGCGCAGACCAGTCTTCAAACGCCTCGTCGGCAAACAGCAACCCGGCATCCGCATCCGACGGCAGGATATAGCGCGCCATCGCCATGATCGTCTGAACCGCATCAAGATAGCCCCGATCCGTCATCAGTTCGGTGCGAATATTGGGGTCGATGGAAATCGCCACCCCTTTGCCGGACAGGCGCCGGCATGCCTCCACCGCCGCCGCCCGCATCGCAGGATCGCCCAGCATCGACCCCGAGATATGCAGGACCTGCACCCCCGCCGCGATGAACCCCGCCTCGATCTGGTCGCCCGACGGCAGATGCGCCGCCGCCGAATGCGCCATGTTGAACACGAAATCCCGACTGCCATCGGTGTTGTAGCTGACATGCGCGGTCCCGGTGGGAACCGCCGGCACCACCCGGATCAGGTCTGTATGAACGCCGTCCGCCCCCAGACGGTCAAGCAGGACGCGGCCAAAGGCGTCATCGCCCACCGCCCCCGCAAAGACCGCCCGGCCCGCGAAGGCCCCGGCGATCTTGGCCGCCTGATCGATGAAGATGCCCGGCGCACCGCTCGGGAAAGGGCCGATATAGGGGGCGGCGCGCAGGTTGTGCCCGTCCATGTCGGTGCAGACAAATTCCACCAGCAGCTCGCCAATGGATCCGATGCAGGGCACAGGCATGGCTTAGCCGCCGACCATCAGCCGAACCACCTCGTCATGCGTCGTGTCCGAGATGCGCCGCTCACCCGCCTGAATACCCCGGCGCAGCACGACGATGCGGTCAGCCACGGCAAAGATGTCTTGAAGGTTGTGGCTGATGAAGATCACGCCACGCCCTTGGGCCTTGAGCTGGTGGATTAGCTGGATCACCTTGCGCTGTTCGGGCACGCCAAGGGCGGCGGTGGGTTCATCCATGATCAGGATCTGCGCGTTCCAGTACACCGCGCGTCCGATCGCCACCGCCTGCCGCTGCCCGCCGGAAAAGTTGCTGACGGGCGCATCCAGACGGCTGACATGAAAATCCAGCAGCGCCATCGTGGATTTCGCGGCCTCGGCCATCTTGGCGCGGTCGAGCACGGGCAAGAACCCGAAGGCGCGCCGCATCGGCTCGCGCCCCAGAAAGATGTTGGCCCCGATGGTCAGGTTGTCGGCCAGCGCCAGGTCCTGATAGATCGTCTCGATCCCCTGATCGCGCGCCTCTTGCGGCGAGGCGAAGGTGACGGGCCGACCTTTCAGCAGTATTTCCCCACCCGAGGGTTGGTAGACCCCCGAGATCGCCTTGATCAGCGTGGTCTTTCCCGCGCCGTTGTCGCCTGCCAGTGCCACGACCTCTCCCGCACGGACGGTCATGGACAGGTCGGCCAGCGCCTGCACCGGACCGAAGTTCTTTGACAGGTTGCGCACCTCCAGCAGGGTTTCCCCTTTGGCGATGGGCGGGGCGCTCATTTCATTCAACTTGCCGCCCTCCCGAGAACCGTCGTTGGGCCTGGTCGATCAGGACCGAGATGATGATGACGACGCCCACGCTGATGAACTGCCAGAACGGGGCGACGTTGATGAAGACAAGGCCATATTGGATGACCGCAATGACCAGCGCCCCCGCAACCGTGCCCAGAATGGTCCCCGACCCGCCGAACAGGCTGGCCCCGCCGATCACCACGGCAGCGACCGAATCCAGCAGCAACGGCTCACCGGCCTGCGCCGCCCCTGCGCTGAACCGCGCAGCGTAAAGAACGCCCGCGACACCCGCGCAGATGCCCGACAGCACATAAAGGCGCAACAGGTGCCACTTGATGTCGATGCCCGCCCGCCTTGCGGCCTGGGGGTTGGCACCGATGGCGTAGTTGTGCTGACCGAACCGGGTCTGGCTGAGGATGTAATGCATGATCAGCACGAAAACCGCCGTCACGATCACGACATAGGGCACGCCGTAGATGCGGCCATTGCCGAGGGCGGCGAAGAATTCATTCTTGACCGGCACCGTGGTGCCGCCCGCAAGCAGGAAGGCCACGCCCCGCGCGACGCCGAACATGCCAAGTGTGCCGATGAATGGCGGCACCTTCAAAAGCGCCACCAGCATCCCGTTGACCAGCCCAGGAATGGCGGCGATCAGCACCGCCACCAGCCCGCCGAACAGCACCGCGAACCCGAACCCCATGCCGGGCGTCGCCCAATTGATGACATGGGCCGCGACCACCGCCGCAAGCCCCATGATGAAGCCCATGGACAGATCGATCCCGCCCGAGATGATGACGAAGGTCTGCCCCGTGGCCAACAGCAAGGGGGCGACTGCAAAGACTGCGATGGATTGGATGTTGAAGGGATTGAACAGGAACGTGCCGCCAAAGTCGATGCGCGACCAGATCTCGAAGCCCGCGATCAGGACGGCAAGGAAAAGCCAGGCCCGCAGATCGGCGACCCGCTGCAAGAGGGTTTTGGTCTTGTCTGCATGGTCCGCCTGCGGGGCGACATGGGCCTTGTCTGCGTGTGGCTCAGCGGTCATGGGCAGTATCTTCCTGTTCTATGCGCCGCAAGGGATCGCAGTCGGGTCCCACAGACATCGACGGCCCCGTCTGGGGCCGTCAAGCCGTTTGGTGGCCGGAACGACGGGCCGTTCCGGCCTGTTGCGAGAGGCAAGCTCAGTCGGAGTAGATGTACTTCGCGACTTCCGGATCATCGATGTTGGAGGCATCCATCACCGTGAAGCCCGTCCCGATGCTGACGGGGATCGACTGACCTGTCAGGTAGGCATAGGCCGACACCAGGCCGAAATAGCCGATTTCCGCCGGGTGCTGGGCGATGGCCACGTCGACAAGGCCGGTCTTGATGTTGTCCACGATGGAGGTGGGCGCATCGAAGGCCACGACCTTGATGGCACCCGTCTGCCCGGCCTGCTGCACGCCGTTGCCCGCCCCGAGGGCCGAGAACAGGTTTGCCCCGAACACGCCTTTCAGGTCGGCATCGCGTGCAAACACGCCTTGCAGCTGCGACGCGGCCTTGTTGGCGTCATTGTCGTTGAACTGGGTTTCCAGCACGACGACATTCGGGAATTCTTCGGCCATTGCGGTCTTGAACCCTGCCTCGCGCTGGTCGGTCGTCGAGATGCCCGGCTTGACGTTGGACACATAGACCTTGCCCGCACCGCCGATCGCGGCTGCCAGTGCGCGCGCGGCCATCTTGCCGCCAAGGATGTTGTCCGACGCGACATAGGCCAGCGGAAAGTCCGCGTCGCCCGCGCCGGTCTGGTACATGCCCGTGCCGATGAATGTATCCACCGTGATGACCGGGATTCCGGCATCATGGGCCTTGCGCAGCGGCTCGATCAGCTGGGTGGTGTCGGTCGGTGCGATCAGGATGGCACTGGGCGCGCGGGCGATCACGGCGTCCAGAACCGGGACCTGCGTCACCGGGTTGAAGTCGGGTGCGCCCTGAAAGACGAGTTCCACCCCCAGCGCGTCGGCCGCCGCCTGAGCCCCTTTGTTCATCGTGATGTAGAACGCATCGGTGGTCAGGCCCGGGATCAGTGCGATGGTAAATTTGGTCTCTTGCGCCTTGGCCATGGTGGCCATGGTCGCGGTCAGCGGCAGTGCCGTGGCAGCGCCCAGAAATATACGACGATCCATGTTCATTCCTCCCTGAATGCCCGGAGGCTTGGCCCGCCAAGGGTGCTCCGGATCGCTGTGGCCCCCGTCACGAGGGCCTTCAACAGCCCCGATAACACGCCGCCGAAATCGTTGCGTCAAGAGCAATTTTTTGCTGCAACTCGTTTCTTGTCGCCCGATCCGGGTCAGCGATCGCTTGCGACGGCATCCAGAAGTGATTCTGCGGTGCGGGTATCGGTGACCAATGCGGTGATCAGGCGCGCGCGCGCCGCCCCCAGGATTGACGGGACCTTGGCCTCGCCCACCGCCAGCCCGATGACCAGCGGGGTGCGGCGCAACTGGGCGGCCGACACGGCGATCATGCGACCCTCGCCACGCCAGTCGAGGACGCGCCCGTCGCGCATGACATAGTGTCGCACGACGTCGCCTTCGGCATTGGCAAGGTCAGCTTCCTGGCGCGGCTGACCCTCGCCCGACAAACGCTCCAGCCCGTAAGGTTGCCCGATGCCCACCACGGCAGCGTCGATCCGGTCCCAAAGCGCCACCGAGGCCTGAACCGAGGAATCCGCCAGAAACAGATCGCGCGCACCGGCATCCGGCAGGTAGGGCGCGTGGATGAAATGCGGCACGCCGCCGGTCACCTCGGCGGCGCGGCGAGAAAACTCGTTGCTTTGAAAATGTTGGGCGTGCTGGTCCATCCCGCCGGTCGAGGGCACCACCAACACCCCCGGGATCGGCGGCAGGCCGGTTGCGATCACGGCCTGCACGGTTCGCCCCCAGCCGACCATCAACACCGACCCTGCCCGCAGATCCGCCGCGGCCAGCATCCGCGACAGGGGAACCGCCAATGCCGGCAGCGCGCCGGTCACCGGTGCATCTACCACTTCGACCTGTGCGAGGCCAAGCTTGGCCGCAAGCTCGGCGCCAAGCTCGTCTGGCGCGAACACGTCGCGCACCTCGATTCGCACGATCCCTTCGGCCCGTGCGCGCTGTAACAGCCGCGAGATCGTCGCCGTCGACAGGCCAAGCTGGCGGGCGATCTGGACCTGGCTCATGTCGCCGAGATAATGCAGTTTTGCGACGGTATGCAGCATCGCCCGGCTTTCGCCGATTACGGTGCCACCCATCGGGGTCACGGTCGTTACTGACAGGTTGCAATTCCTTTCTGCAAGGTGTTACAAAACCCTCCGGATCGCTTATCCCGCAATCCGTGCCATGAGGCAACCGGCAAGGCGCGCAAGCCTGGTTCGGCTGATCGAATTACATCGGAGACTGCGACATGTCCGCAATGACCACCGCCGAACGTCGCGGCTATGCCCAGATCTGCGGCGATGACGGCGCGATGATGGTGATTGCCTGCGACCAGCGTGGCGGCATGCGGACGATCCTGGCCAAGACGCCCGAAGAGCAGGCAAGGATCGGCAATGACGTGCTGGGCCTGACCAAGATGGACATCACCGCCTACCTTGCACGCCACGCGGGCTGTGTGCTGGTGGACCCGATCTGCGCCGTGCCGGGACTGGTGGATCAAGGTGTCCTGCACCGGTCGACCGGTCTGTTGATCGGGCTGGATGCATCCGGGTTCGATCTGACGCCCGAGGGGTACCGCATCTCCAACATGGTTCCCGGCATCACGGCGCGGCGGGTACGCGAACTTGGCGGAACGGGTGCCAAGATCATGATCTACCTGCGGTCGGACGTGCCCGCCACCAACACCGCCAACATGGCGACCCTGGCCGAGGTGATCGCGGATTTCGCGGCCGAGGATGTGTTGCTGGTGGTCGAGTTTCTGACCTACGCGCTGCCGGGCGAAGCCCCCGACGCCTATGCCGCGAAAATCCCCGAACTGATCGAGGGCGGATCGAAACTGTGCCTCGATGCGGGGTCCAAGGTACTGAAAATCCCGTTTCCCGGCACCCCGCAAGCCTGCGCCAACATCACCGCGATGTGTGGCGCTGTGCCTTGGGCGGTGTTGTCCGCTGGCGTCGATCACGCCACATTCCTTGGCCAGGTCGATGTCTCCATGGCCAATGGCGCGTCCGGTGTGATCGCCGGTCGGTCGCTGTGGAAAGACTGCATCTCGCTTGACCGTGCCGTGACGAAAGAGCGGCTGGAAACCGTTGCCCTGCCGCGCCTGCGAGAGATACAGGCGGTGATCGCGCGGCATTTCAAGGCATAAGTCCATGGCAACCGCCATCGGGATCGACATTGGCGGCACCAGCATCCGCGCCGCCCGTGTCACGGACGGCGTCATCGAGGCGCGCGCCACAGCCCCCAGCGCGCATGACCCTTCCGCCGCCACGGCGATCGTCATCGACCTTGTCGCGCGGGTCCGCAACGAAGCTGTCGAGGCAATCGGGATCGGCGTGCCGGGACAGGTCCACGCCCAGACACGCAGGGTCTTGTCGGGCGGCTATGTGGATCTGTCGGGCGTCGATTTCGCAGCCGACGTGGAGACCGCAACCGGCCTGGGCGTCACCATCGAGAATGACGCCACGATGGCCTTGATCGGCGAGGCGGCCCATGGCGCGGCACAGGGTCTCAAGACCGTCGTGCTTTTGACCATCGGCACCGGCATCGGCGGGGCGATCATGGAACGCGGGCGCATCCTGCGCGGACAGGGTGCGGCCGGCCAGCTGGGCCATGTCTGCGTCGACCCGAACGGGCGTCCTTGCGTCTGCGGGCTAACGGGCTGTGTGGAAACGGTCAGTTCCGGCACCGCGTTTGGTGTCCATCTGGCCGAAGCGGGACTTGCCCCCGACACCCGCGTCGAAGATCTGCTCCTGCGCGCCGACACCAGGGCCCGAGCGGTCATTGCGGCCTGGGCCACGCCATTGCGCGCCGCGGTAGACAGCCTGATCACCATTGCCAACCCTGATTGCGTCGTGATCGGCGGCGGCGCGGGCGCTGCTGCGGTCGCAGCCCTTGCCACCGTTCCGCCGCGCAAATCGTGGTTCGATGCACCGGTTCTTGGCGCCCGGCTTGGCGACGATGCGGGCGTCATCGGTGCCGCGACGGCAGCTATTCAGGGCCGCCCCAAGAAGCGCCTCGTGCTGGTCAACGGCGTGCCGGCATCGGGAAAATCGACGGTCGCCCGGGCAGTGTCGGAAGCGACCGGCTGGCCTTTGCTGTCGCTGGACACCGTCAAGAACCCGTTCCTCGCCATCCTTCCTGCGGGGGACCGCCTTTTCAACCGCACCCTTGGCCGCGCCAGTTACGAAGCAATCTTCGACATCATCGCCGAAGCGCCGGCGGGCAGCGCGTTCGTCCTCGACGCGTGGTTCGGCTTTCAACCGGTCGAGGTCCTGCAGCAGGGGCTGGCGCGCATCGGGGCAGCCGATATCGCCGAGGTCTGGTGCCATGCCCCGCCCGAGCTGATCGGCGCCCGCTACTGCGGACGACTTGACCAACGCCCGACGGGCCATCCCGGCGTGGAATATGTCCCCGAACTGATCGCCCTGGCGGCCCGCGCGGCCCCCACCGGACTGGCGCCTTGCCACCCGGTCGATACGACGGCGCCACTTGATCTGCAGGGTTTGACCGGCTGGCTGCACGATCAGTGGGACCACGCTGCGCCATCCGCGCGAAACTTAAACACCTGAAGGAACTGTGCATTTCACCTTGCAGCGGGTTGCATCCCCAATGCGCCGAAGGGTCATGTACAGGGTTTACTTCACAGATTCTGGTGATATCGTAAAGTAATTGGAGGATTCGAATGCTCGGACAGCGCTTTGCCACGCGGATCAACTCGTTTGCGTCGGGGGCGGCCAGCTATTGGCCCGGCCTTGCAGGCAAGCCGTCGCTGCAGCAGATGATCGCCCGCGCCGCGACGGTCGACGGGTTGACCGAGCTGGACCTGAATTATCCCGATCACATTGGCGATGATCCGGTCGCAGTGGGCGGGATGGTCCGCGACAGCGGCCTGCAGGTGTCAGGTCTTGCGATGCGGTACTATACAAATCCGGCCTTCAAGCTGGGCGCGTTTACCAACCCTGACCCCGCGGTCCGGCGCGAGGCCATCGACCTGACCAAGCGCGGGATCGACGCGGCCCGCGCGATGGACGCGCCCATGATGACGCTGTGGCTGGGGCAGGACGGCTGGGACTATGCCTTTCAATGCGATTACCCGGCCCTTTGGGCGGATGAGATCGCTGGCATTGCCGAGGTCGCGACGCATGATCCGGGCTGCCTGATATCGATCGAGTATAAACCCAACGAACCAAGGGCTTATGCCGTTCTTCCGGATGCTGCGACAACCCTGTTGGCGATTGCCGAGATCGGCCTGCCGAACCTTGGCGTGACCATCGACTTTGCCCATTCGCTTTATGCCGACGAGCAACCCGCCTTTGCGGCGGCTCTGGTCCAGAGCCGGTCGCGCCTTTTGGGCCTGCATCTGAACGATGGCTATGCCAAGCGCGATGACGGGCTGATGGTGGGTTCCGTGCATGAACAGGCAACGCTGGAGCTGCTTCGGGCCGTCCATCGCGGCGGGTTTGATGGCGCGATCTACTTTGACACCTTTCCCGACGCCTCCGGCCTCGACCCGGTGGCGGAATGCGCGGCCAACATCCGCACCGTACGCCGGATGCTCGACGCCGTCACCAGGATGGAGGGCGATAACCGCCTGACAGATGCCCAAGGACGCCAGGACCCTATCACCGCGCAAGAGATCGCGCGGCAGGCGCTGGCGGGGGCAACGAAAGGCTGACTTTACGATACTTTATGAAATCGTGTTGTTATGGGAGAAAACGATGCAACACCTTCTGAAAGGCGCGCTTGCTGCAAGCGTGTTCGCAGTCACTGTGGGACTGGCCCAGGCGCAGGAGATGGCGCCGTTGAATTCCGACAGCGAACCGGACCGGATGGACTGGTCGGAGCTGGAGGCCAAGTTCGGCGCCCTGCCCGCCCCTGCCGCCGGAACCAAGATCGGTGGCGTGTCCAAGACGCTGACGAACGAATACTGGCGCAGCCTTGGCGAGGGCTACCAGAACGTCGCGACCGCGCTCGGGATCGAGTTCGTCTACCAGGCGGCCCAGTCCGAAGGCGACCAGCTTGGCCAGTTGTCCATTGCCGAAAACCTGATCAGCCAGGGCTTCAACGCCCTTCTGTTCTCGCCCCAGACCGACGCCAACCTGATCCCGGCGGTCGAGGCGGCATCGGCGGCGGGCATTCCTGTGCTGAACGTCAATGACGCAGTGATCCCGTCGGCCACCAACTATGTGGGCAACGTCCAGAAAGGCAACGGCGTCAACGTGGCCAACTGGTTCATCGCCAACCGCCCCGATGGCGGCAAGGTCGCGGTGATCGAGGGCCAGCCGGGCGTCTATGCGGCCGGTCAGCGCACGGCAGGGTTTACCGAAACCATCACGGCGGCGGGCAATTTCGAGGTTGTCGCCTCGGTTCCCGCGAACTGGAGCCGCGAAGAGGCGTTCAATGCCGCAGCCACGATCTTGCAGCAATATCCCGACCTGATCGGGTTCTATGCCAACAACGACGGCATGGCGCTGGGTGTGGTCGAGGCCGTCAAGGCTGCGGGCAAGGCCGAGCAGGTCGCCGTGTTTGGCACCGACGGTATCTCTGACGCCTATGCGGCCGTGCGGTCGGGCGATCTGACCGGCACCGTCGACAGCTTTCCCGTCCTGACCGGCGAGATCGCAATGGAGGTCGCGCTGCGCCTGATGGCCGGGCAAGACCTGCCGCGCGTCGTGGCAACCCCGCAGGCACTGATCACCAAGGACAATGTGGAAACCTATGCCACATCGGACATGGCGGCGCTGCGTGCGGCGCTGTTGGCAAACTGAAGCAAGATGCGGTCTGCCCCAAGGGGGTGGGCCGCATCCTTTTTGGCAATGAGATGACATGACCCCCCGCCTTTCGCTGGTCGGTATCGACAAGACCTATGGCAGCACCCAGGTGCTGCACGGCGTGTCCCTGACCGTGCAACCCGGCGAGGTGCACGGGCTGCTTGGCGAAAACGGTGCCGGCAAATCCACGTTGCTGAACGTCCTGTTCGGGATCACCAGACCTGAACGCGGCTCCATCGCCATCGATGGGCGCAGCGTCGCGATCACAGGGCCGAGGGATGCCAGTGCCGCCGGGATCGCCATGATCCATCAGGAATTGCAGCAGGTACCGGAACTGACGGTTGCGCAGAACATCTATCTTGGTGCCGCATTGCGTCGCATCGGCGGTTTCCTGGTCGACCGGGGCGCGCAGGAAGCCGAAGCGCGACGTCTGCTTGCGCCCCTTGACGCAGGGATCGACGTCACCGCCCCGGTGCGCAGCTTGCGCGTCGCCCAGCGCCAGATCGTGGAGATCGCCAAGGCACTGCGTGCCAATGCGCGCATCATCGCCATGGACGAACCCACTTCCTCGCTGACCCCGAGCGAGTTCGAGCGTCTGGTCGAGGTCGTGGCCAAACTTGCCGCACAGGGCGTGTCGGTGATCTATGTAAGCCACAAGATGGACGAGGTCTTTCGGCTGTGCAGCCAGGCCACCATCCTGCGGGACGGGCGGCTGGTGGCACAGGTTCCCATTCCGGCGACGCCGGTCGCCACGGTGATCGAACTGATGGTCGGCCGCGCGCTGGCGACGGCCAGACATACCGGCTTTGCCACGTCGCGCGAGGTGCTGAAGGTCGCCGGGCTGTCGCGCGGCAAGGCGGTTCAGGACGCCAGCTTTACCCTGCACGCGGGCGAGGTCCTGGGCATCGCGGGGTTGGTCGGCGCAGGCCGGACCGAACTTTTGCGGCTGATCGCGGGCGTGGACCGCGCAGATCGGGGCAGCGTGGAGGTCGACGGGCAGGCGGCCGCCCCCGGCCCTCGCGCGCGGATCAAGGCCGGCCTTGGTCTTGTGCCCGAAGAACGCAAGCGCGACGGCATAATCCGTCACCGTCCCATCACCACGAATGTCGGCCTGCCCGCGATGCGCAAGTTCTCAAGGCTGGGTCTGATCCGCAGCCGCGTCCTGACCACCCGTGCCGAGGCATTGATGGCCGAGGTCGGCCTGCGCCCGCTGGATGTCTCACGCCCGATCGGCAGCTTTTCCGGCGGCAACCAGCAAAAGGCGATCATCGGGCGCTGGCTTGCCGCCGATACCCGCATCTTTCTGTTCGACGAACCGACACGCGGCATCGATGTGGGCGCCAAGGCCGAGATCTACGACCTGATCGAACGCCTTGCACGCGAAGGTCGCGCCGTCATCGTGGTCTCGTCCGAACTGCCGGAGGTGATCCGGGTATCAGACCGCGTCCTGGTGATGCGCGAAGGCCGGATCAGCGCGACCCTCGGCCCCGGCGAGATAACGGAAAGCAATATTGCCCGCCACGCCATCCCCGCGTCATGAAAAGGCCTGCCATGTCCGAACCGTCCCGAGCCCCGATCCTGTCGCGCATCCGGTTCCGCGAGGCGGGCACATTGCTGGGCCTGATCCTGATCGGCGTGGTCTTTGCCTTTCAGTCCGACACATTCCTGACGACACCGAACCTGATCAACATCCTGCAGCAATCCTCGATCAACGCCTGCATCGCCCTGGGCATGACGCTGGTCATCATCTCGGGCGGGATTGATCTGTCGGTCGGCCCGGTGGCGGCGTTGTCGGCGGTGCTGGGGGCGGCCATGCTGGTCGCCGGGGTGCCCGTGCCGCTGGCAATCCTCGGGGCGATGGCGGTCGGCATGGCCTGCGGCTTTGTGAACGGTGCGCTGATCACCTGGGGCGGGCTGCAGCCCTTTATCGTCACGCTGGGCGGGCTGTCGCTTTACCGCGCGCTGGCACTGATCTACACCGGAGGCACACCGATCTTCGGCCTGCCGGACGAGTTTCGCGCCCTGACCAACGGCACCGTCCTCGGCATTCCCAACCCCGTGATCGTCGTCGGCTTCCTTGCGGCGGTGGCCTGGGTGATCCTCAACAAGACCCCCTTGGGCGAATATTTCATGGCCGTCGGTGGCAATCCGGAGGCTGCGCGGATCGCGGGCGTGCCGGTCACATTGACCAAGCTTGCCGCCTACATGATTTCCGGGCTGATGGCGGCGGTGGCCGCAATGATCCTGATCGGCAGGCTTGGTGCGGCCGAACCCACCCTTGGCACCCTGTGGGAACTGGATGCCATTGCGGCCGCAGCCATCGGCGGCGCCAGCCTGATGGGCGGACGCGGGTCCATCATCGGCACGCTGATCGGCGCGATCATCCTTGGCACCCTGCGCAACGGACTGACCTTGATGAACGTGCAGGCATTCTACCAGTTGCTTGCGACGGGGATCATCATCATTGTCGCGATGCTGATCGACAAGGCGACCAGCGGCAAGCAGGGGTAAGCGATGGGGGACGCGCGCGCCATCGGCGCACAGATCAGGATGCGGCTGCCAAGC
>JANPKV010000330.1:0-10402 GCA_031426185.1 Rhodobacterales bacterium
CTGCATGGCAAGGACACGGCCCGTATTGACGTCCATCGCCATGAACGCGCCCTGCACTTCGGGAACTTGCCGGAGCGACCAGCGCTGAAAACTGCCATCATCATCCGAGGTGACGGCGCGGACCAGCACGACCTCGCCCACCTCGACCAGATCGGCGGGCGTATCGGCCTTGCTGCCGAGTGACCCGTCAGCCTGCCGCTTGCGCGCCCATGTCACGTCATCGGCGGGGATAAAGTGACCATCCGCATCCTCGGCGACGCCCTCGATGCCAATGCGGGCGGATGTCTCGCCGAGTTCGAGGACCACGGCGGGATACCAGTCAGCGATGTCGCGCGGCACATCCGCCGCGGCCAATGCCGCGCGCCACGCGGCCTCAGTGCCGAGCTGATCGACGGAAACGGCCTTGCGCGTGCCGCGCCAGACGCCCTCGCCGCGATCGTACCTTTCCAGCCCCGCGCGCAAGGCCGCCGCCGCCGCGTCCTGAAGCAGCGGATCGACCGTCGCACGGATGGTCAGGCCGCCGCCAAAGAATTCCTCTTCGCCGAACGTGCCCGACAACTGGCGGCGGATCTCGTCGGTGAAGTAGCCACGCGGCGGCAGGCCTTCGCGAAAGGCGGCAAAGTCGCCGTTCTGAACCGTCCGAAGCGGAAGCGATGCCTCAGCCGTATAGGTCGCCTCGTCGAGATAGCCGTTTTGCCACATCTCGCGCAGGACATAGTTCCGCCGTTCGGTGACACGCTCTTTCGCGGTCACCGGATCATATTTTCCCGGTGCCTGCGGCATCGCGGCCAGCATGGCGGCCTCGTGCGGGGCAAGGTCGGTCAGGGCCTTGTTGAAATAGGTCTGCGCCGCCGCCGCGACCCCGTACGAGTTTTTGCCGAGGAAAATCTCGTTGAGGTAAAGTTCCAGGATCTTGTCCTTGGACAGAGATTGTTCCAGCCGCGTTGCAAGGATGATTTCCTTGATCTTGCGTTCCACCGACCGGCTGCCATCCAGAAGGAAGTTCTTCATCACCTGCTGCGTGATGGTGGACGCGCCGCGCATCGAGGATCCGCGCGACTGCACCGCCTCGACAAAGGCTGCGACCATGCCGCGTGCGTCATATCCCTTGTGCTGATAGAAATTCTTGTCCTCGGCGCTGACAAAGGCGTGCTTGACCAGATCCGGAATATCCTCGGTCGACACGAACAGCCGCCGTTCCTCGGCAAATTCGTCGATGATCTTGCCTTCGCCGGAATAGATCCGGCTGATCGTCGCGGGCGTGTACTGCGCCAGGCTGTCGTGGCTCGGCAGATCGTGGGCATACATGTAGAAGATGCCGCCGACCGTCAGCGCACCAAAGACCAGCCCAAGGGTGAGCATTGAGAATATCGCCCCGAGGGCAGAGCCTATGAACCTGAGCACGCGCCACCCGTTTGCGGAACCATTTGCCCTTATACACGGGTGCGGGCGGCAAGGTCAAAGGCTGGGTCTTTCCCATTACCGTGACTGGGCGGCCGACGACCTGCGGCGACATGCGCGCGGCGGGCCTCAGCCCCCGTTCAGCGCCTTCAGCGCGCGGTCCTCGTCGATCCAGGCCACCAGACCGTCGCGCAATGCCTGCGCCATCTTTGCCCGCCAGTCCTTGTCGATCAACCGCTTCAGGTCCTGATCGGATGACAAGAAGCCAAGCTCCACCAGGATCGAGGGGATATCGGGGGATTTCAGCACCGAGAAACCTGCAAACTGCCTGGGATGGCGGTGCATCTTGATGCCGCCTTCCTGAATGGACACGGCAAGCGCATCGGCCAGCCGGTCCGTCCGCGGGGCGGTGGAGGTCCGGGCCATGTCCATCAGCACGGCGGCAACCTGGTCATCCTGTTCGGACAGATCCACCCCCGACAACAGATCGTCGCGGCTGTGGCGTTCGGCCAATGCCGCGGCGGCTGCATCGGATGCTTCGTCTGACAGGGTGTAAAGCGTGGTCCCCGTCGCCTCGCCTTCGGCCAGCGCATCGGCATGGAGCGACAAGAACACATCCGCCCCCGTCGCCCGCGCGATCGAGATGCGGGTTTCCAACGGCACGAACACATCCTCTTCGCGGGTCAGCACAACCTGAAACCGCCCGTCGCGCAGCAGAACTTCCTTCAGTTCGCGCGCAAAGGTCAGCATCAGGGCGGCCTCGGTGTGATCGCCGTTCTCCGCGCCCGGATCGATGCCGCCATGGCCCGGGTCCAGCACCACGACCAGAGGACCCTGCCCCGATGGTCTTGGGGCGGCAAGCTCGGCGGCGACCGGCAGCGCCCATCCCGGTGGGTCGGGCAGCGCTGCGGCGGTTGCGAAAGCCTCGGGCGTGGTTTGATCCAACGTGACCTTGACGCGCGCGGCGCCGTCACCTGTCTGCATTTCTGCCTTTGTCACCTGCATCGGTCCGGCCAGTTCCACCACCAGCCGCGACCATCCCGGACGTACCGCCCCGGCCCGCGCCCCCAGCACCAGCGCCTTGGGGACCTTTACCTGCCGGATGCCGCGCCAATCCACTTCGCGCAGATCAAGGACCAGACGCGGCGGTGCGTCGAGTACGCGAACACGCCACGGCACGGCCTGCGACAACGCAAGATCGAGATGCAGCGCGGTGCCGTCGGCGGTGATCGCCGAAGCATCCGCGTCCAGACGCGCCAGCGCGGAAAGGTCCTGCGCAAGGCCCGCCGTGGCAAGCACAACCCATGCCCAAAGCGCCATGCAACAGGCCCGCATCACTCTCGCCACTTTGCCATCACCTGCACAAGACCCCCGAAAGTGTGTCAGACTATCACATCACCACTATCGGTAGAAATTCGGGAAATGTCCAATCACCAGAGGACCCCACAGCAGGTTTTCCGGCGCGGGCGCGACCAGTGGCCTTCACAATCAAGACAGCGATCAGGCCAAGGCTTGATTTCGGCCACAGCGCGCCATTAGGGTCTGGCGCGGACAGATTTGCCACCAGACGACCAGATCTGCGCGCTAGTTTGTGCCGGAACGGCGCCCGAACACTGTGCCTGCGTGAAAAGGAAGCCTTGATGATGCGTCGCCTTGCCCTGCCATTTGCCTTGATCTTGTCCAGCGGCGGCGCATTCGCCGACGGGTTGACCGACATGTCCGCTGCCGAGCGCGAGGCTTTCCGCGCCGAGGTTCGGGCCTACCTGCTGGATAATCCCGACGTGATCGTCGAGGCCATGGATGTCTTGCAGCAGCGTGAGGATATGGCCGCCCTGGAACGCGACGCACAGTTGTTGCAGACCAACTCCCCTGCCCTGTTCAGCAGCCCGTCCGATTGGGTCGGCGGCAATCCCGAGGGTGACATCACCGTCGTCGAGTTCATGGATTATCGTTGCAGCTATTGCCGCAAGGCCCATTCCGAAGTGAACACACTGGTCGAGTCGGATGGAAACATCCGCTACATCGTCAAGGAATTCCCCATCCTCGGCCCGGAATCGGTTGCCTCGTCCCAGTTCGCGATCGCCGTGCGGATGCTGTATGGCGATGCTGCCTACAAGGCCGCCCATGATGCCCTGATCACGCTGCGCGGCGAGGCGAATGCCGACACATTGGCGCGGTTGGCGAAAGACCTTGGCCATGACCCGGACGCCGTTGCCGCCAAGATGGCCGCACCGGACGTCATGGCGGTCATCGACCAGAACCACGCCTTGGCATCGACCATGGATATCTCGGGCACGCCCACCTTTGTCGTCGACGAGACCATGGTGCGCGGCTATGTGCCGCTGGACGACATGCGCCAGATCGTGGCCGATCAACGCGCTGGCTGACGCAACGCAACCCTGACAGCGCGCGCGGCAGGCTGTTGTCGGTCTTTCCCGTGATCTGGCGCGCTTATTCGGCCGCTTGCTGGGCCGCGGCCATTTCGATGTCGGCGGCCTTCTTTTCGACCAGTTCGACGATATGGTCGATCATGCGGTCGTTGCCCATCGTGTGGACCTGCTTGCCCGCAAGATAGACCATGCCCTTGCCGGCGCCACCGCCGGTAAAGCCGATATCAGTCATCAGCGCCTCACCCGGCCCGTTGACGACGCAACCGATGATCGACAGGCTGAGGCTGGTGGTGATATGCGCCAGCCGGTCTTCCAGCGCGCTGACGGTCTTGATGACGTCAAAGCCCTGCCGCGCGCAACTGGGGCAGGAAATGATCGTCACGCCCCGGTGCCGCAGCCCAAGTGATTTCAGGATTTCAAAGCCGACCTTGACCTCTTCGACCGGGTCCGCGCTGAGCGACACGCGGATCGTGTCGCCGATCCCCATCCACAAAAGGTTGCCAAGCCCGATGGCCGATTTCACCGTGCCGCTGACCAGACCCCCGGCTTCGGTGATGCCGAGATGGATCGGCGCGTCGGTCGCCTCGGCCAGTTGCTGATAGGCGGCGGCGGCAAGGAACACGTCCGACGCCTTGACCGAGATCTTGAACTCATGAAAATCGTTGTCCTGCAGCAGCTTGATGTGATCCATGCCGGATTCCACCATCGCGTCAGGACAAGGCTCGCCATACTTTTCCAAAAGGTGCCGTTCCAGGCTGCCCGCATTCACGCCGATGCGGATGGAACAGCCGTGATCCTTGGCGGCCTTGACGACCTCGCGCACGCGTCTGGCATCGCCGATATTGCCGGGATTGATCCGCAGGCAGGCAGCGCCCGCCTCGGCCGCCTCGATCGCGCGTTTGTAATGGAAATGGATGTCCGCAACGATCGGCACCGGGCTTTCAGCGACGATTTCGTGCAAGGCGCGCGAACTTTCCTCGTCCGGCACCGACACCCGCACGATATCCGCCCCGGCAATCGCGCAGCGCTGGATCTGTTCGATGGTCGCTGCGACATCCGTCGTCAGCGTGTTCGTCATGGTCTGGACAGAGATCGGCGCGTCGCCGCCCACCAGCACCTTGCCCACCCGGATCTGCCGCGAGACCCGCCGGTAGATATTGCGCCAAGGGCGAATGGGATTGTGGGTCATCTTGCGTCTCCGGCCGTCGTTGCGCGCAAGAATAGGGGCGGCGCCGTCCGGGAGCAACGGCTGCGCGCAAGCATTTGCGCCCTGCGGCGATTTAGTCGGCGAGAACGTTCGGAACCGGCGCGACTGGCTCGGCCTGCGCGGTGGCAAACCTGGCCAGATCTTCATCCGCCGTCGGATCAGCTGCGGCAAAAGTAGCCGACAGGTTGTCCGCCGAAAGCGCGATGTTGCTGACAACATTGGCGCCGGGGGCCGCAGGACCGAATGTCTGGCCGTTCACCACGAAATAGATGGAGCCCGAATTTCCTGTCCTGAACGAGGCAGCGGTTTCAAGGGGGGGCACAGTGTAGCGCTCTCCGGCGTCCAGGATCTTTTCGAACAGCACCGTCCCGTCGGCAGATGTCACGCGCACCCAGGATGGCCGTACCGCCAGAACCTCGACACCCGGCTTCGCCTCGGCGACGACCTGGATCTCGGTGCCTAGCGCTTCGCCCAAGGCGGCCTCGATCGCGGCATCCGTTCCCTCGGCGGCGGCAAGCGCACCGGTTTCGCGCGGGTTGATCGCCGCAATGGGGCCGTCACGAGCGGTCAGGACGGGCACGTCAAGCGCCTTGGGGCGGTAAAGCCGGTCCAGCGGATCGGCAGCAACGCCCGCCTCTGCGGCTGCGGCTGCGGATGCCGCATCCGGTTCCGGCGCGGAGCGCACCAGCGCGGGATCGGACGACACGTTCCCCAGCGGGTCGATTTCGGCCACTACGGTCGGGGCCTCGTCGATGGGGGCCAGTTGCACGCGCTGGACCTCTTGCAGCAGCGACCAGCCGCCATAGCCCAGGGCCGCGATCAGCGCCAACAAAACCGCGATCGACCCCACGGCCCCCGGCTCCACCTGCGCCAGCACGCTTTCGGCGCGCGGCACAAAGGTCGCATTCGGGTTGGCCAAAGGATCGTCATAATCGGCGCGATTGCGCGACGCCGAGATCAGTTTCGTCGACGCCGCAGCGCTCATGCCATGCGCGACGGAGAAGTTGGCCTCGGTGCAAAAGCGCTGAAAGCTGTCTTCGGGGTCCATGCCAAGATAGCGGGCATAGGACCGCACATAGCCAGCGACAAAGCCCGGGGTTTCAAAGGCGGAGACATCGGCGTTTTCAATCGCCGCGATATAGGTGGCCTTGATCTTCAACTCGCGCTGCACGTCGAGCAGCGATTTTCCCAACGTGGCACGCTCGCCGCGCATCAGGTCGCCGAGGCGCAGTTCAAAGTCGTCGAAACCTTTATGTTTCTCGACCTCTGCCTGCGTAGGCTTCGACCTCCAGCCGATCATGCGTTGCCTGTCCCCACTGCCCCTTAACGCGCCTAGCCGCCCCCGCGACTCAGCGCTTGTCGTATTCAGGGAAAATTAGCACAGGGCAAGGTCATTTGCACAGGCCGAAGGCACTATGCGCTGGCTTCAGCGCGATTCAGCGCACAATGGCCCCACAGATCATCCATTGCCCGCACCAGGTGGTCGATATCGGCGGCGCTGTGCAGGGGCGAGGGCGTAAAGCGCAGTCGTTCCCTGCCCCCCGGCACGGGCCGGCCAATGATCGGGTGGGCATAAACCCCGAAATTTTCCAGCAACATATCCGACAGCATCTTGCAATGGATGGGGTTGCCCACATGCACAGGCACTATATGTGACCCATGATCTATGATCGGCAAACCCAACCCCTTGAGGCGCAGCTTCAGCACCTGCGCCTTGGCCTGATGCGCATCGCGCAAATTTCCGGCAGATTTCAGAACTTTCACGGATGTCGCCGCACCTGCCGCAACTGCCGGTGGAAGTGAGCTGGTAAAGATGAAACCGGGGGCATAGCTGCGGACCGCGTCGACCATTTTGGCCGAGGCCGCGATGTATCCGCCAAACACGCCGAAGGCCTTGGCGAGGGTGCCGTTGATGATGTCCAGACGCGCCATCTGACCGTCACGCTCCGCCACGCCGCCCCCCCGCGCGCCGTACATGCCGACGGCATGCACTTCGTCCAGATAGGTCAGGGCCCCGAACTCTTCGGCAAGATCGCAGATCGCCGCGATGGGTCCGAAATCGCCATCCATCGAATAGATCGACTCGAACGCGATCAATTTGGGCGCCGAGGGATCGTCGGCCTCCAACAACGCGCGCAGATGAGCCACGTCATTGTGCCGAAAGATCCGCTTCAGGCCGCCACCGCGCCGTACACCTTCGATCATCGACGCGTGGTTCAGCGCGTCCGAATAGATGATCAAGCCCGGAAAGATCGTGCGCAGCGTCGACAGGGTCGCATCGTTCGCGATGTAGGCCGAGGTGAACACCAGCGCCGCCTCCTTGCCATGCAGGTCGGCAAGTTCAGCCTCCAGCGCGCGGTGATAAAGCGTGGTGCCCGAGATGTTGCGCGTGCCCCCCGTCCCCGCACCCGACCGGTCGATGGCGGCATGCATGGCCGCCAGCACGTCCGGGTGCTGACCCATGCCCAGATAGTCGTTGCCGCACCACACGGTGATCTCGCGCGAGGTTCCGTCGGGGCGCTGCCAGACCGCTTTGGGAAATTGGCCCTGGCGGCGTTCGATATCGACAAAGGTCCGATAACGACCTTCGTCATGCAAGCGGGTCAGGGCGGCGTCGAGCGCGTTGTCATATGTCATCATTCTCTCCACGCGCATCGAAAATCATTGTTGGGCAGCCGCGTCAACTCGGCAATATGTCACCCTTGCCTTCACGACGCCGGGGCTATTTCCAGAACGATAACACAGCTGGCCGCACCGGTCTTGGCCGCTTCGCACGCCTTCAGGGCCGCCGCTTGCGCGGCAGCCGCGTCCGGCAGGTCGCCGACCGCAACCGCCGATTTGACCGGCGCGCCCGCACGCACGAACCCGTCATCGGGCGACGCGGCAAGTGCGGCAAAGCCACCTTTGCGGGGAACGAACAGGGACAGGGCCTGATCATTGGTCATGACGAAACGCAGGGTCGTGACCTCTTCTTCGGTCAGGAAAGAATGCTGGTGCAGGGTGATTGCGGATGTGCCCAGAACAGCACGTTCCACCGGCGCGGTCTGGCCGGTCGCGGCAACCGCCGTCAGCGCCCAAAGCAGGCTTACTTTTCCAATCATCACCAACCTCATTGTGCCATTTCTGTGTGCCATGTCTGCGTTTGGCGGTGCATCTAGCGCAAGTCGGCCGGTCTGGACAGTCCCCCGCCGCCTGATAGGCTTGGGTCTGCCGTCACAAGAAAGAGAGCCGCCGATGTCCGATATCCTCGACCCAGTCCTTGCCAGGATAGATGCAGACCTGCCCGCAGCGCTGGAGCGGCTGATGGAGGTGCTGCGCATCCCGTCGATATCGACCGACCCGATCTACGCGCCCGACTGCGCGCGTGCCGCCGACTGGCTGGTGGCTGACCTGCAATCGCTTGGCTTTGATGCGTCCAGCCGCCCGACTCCGGGGCATCCGATGGTGGTCGGGCATGGGGGGACGGGCGGGCGACACCTGCTGTTTTATGGCCATTATGACGTCCAGCCCGTGGACCCCCTGTCGCTTTGGGACCGCGACCCGTTCGACCCCGCGATCGAGGACACTGCCAAGGGAAAGGTCATCCGTGCGCGCGGATCCTCTGACGACAAGGGGCAGCTGATGACGTTTGTGGAGGCATGTCGCGCGTGGAAGGCCGTCCACGGCACCCTGCCCGGCAAGCTGACGATCTTTCTGGAGGGCGAGGAGGAATCCGGCTCCCCGTCGCTGATCCCGTTCATGCAAGACAACGCAGCCGAGCTTCGCGCCGACCTTGCGCTGATCTGCGACACGGGCATGCACGAGGATCACACGCCAGCCATAGCGACCCAGTTGCGCGGGCTGGCAAAGGCCGAATTTACCCTGCACGCCGCCAACAAGGACCTGCATTCGGGATCATATGGGGGCCTTGCCCGCAACCCGATCCATGTGCTGGCGCGCATTCTGGCCGGTCTGCATGACGACGACGGTCGTGTCCGGGTGCCGGGGTTTTACGACGACGTGGCCGAACTGTCGGACACCTTGCGCCAGCAATGGCAGGGCCTTGGCTTTGACCACGCCAGATTTCTGGGCGATGTCGGTCTTTCGGTTCCCGCCGGCGAGACGGACCGCACCCCGCTGGAGATGGTGTGGTCGCGCCCGACGGCCGAGGTGAACGGCATCTGGGGCGGCTATAATGGTGCGGGCTTCAAGACCGTGCTGCCTGCCGAGGCGCATGCCAAGGTCAGTTTCCGCCTTGTCTCTGATCAGGACCCCGCCAAGATCGTCGCCGCCTTCCAGTCCTGGGCCGAGGCGCAGTTGCCCGCAGACTGCCGGATCGAATGGCATGACGGCGCTGGCGGAAGCCCCGCATCCGTGATGTCCGTTGCAGACCCGGCCTTTGAGGCGGCGCGGCAAGCCTTGTCCGACGAATGGGGGCGCCCCGCGGCCTTTGTCGGCGGAGGTGGATCGATCCCTATTGCGGGGTATTTCAAGACCTATCTCGGGATGGACGCGATGCTGATCGGCTTTGCCCGCGACGATGACCAGATCCACTCGCCGAACGAGAAATATGACCTGGAAAGCTTTCACCGGGGCATCCGCAGCTGGGCGCGTATCCTTGCGCGAATCGCAGGGCCGCAGGCGTGACCAGGCCGGGCGCCATTCGCGACCTTGCGCCCGGCGACAAGGCCGAATGGCTTGACCTGTGGGCAGGCTATCTTGCGTTCTACAAGGTCGCGCTCGATCCAGTCGTGACCGAGCACACCTGGACGCGGCTGCTTGACCCCGGGTCCCCCCTTGCCGCGCGGGTGGCGGAGGGACCAGGCGGGCTACTGGGCTTTGCGATCCATCTGCACCACCCCTCGACCTGGGTCGCGGGCGAGGACTGCTATCTGGAGGATCTGTTCGTATCGGGCGAGGCGCGCGGCCAGGGCATCGGTCGCGCCTTGATCGAGGACCTGCAGGCGCTGGCGCAATCGCGCGGCTGGCATCGGCTCTACTGGCACACGGATGTGAACAACGCCCGCGCCCGTGCGCTATACGACAGCATCGTGCCAAGTGACGGGCATGTGCGGTATCGTCTGAAGCTTTAGGCGTCTGAAGCTTTTGGCGTCTGAAGCTTTAGGTAATCTGGCGCGGTGGACGGGGCTCGAACCCGCGACCCCCGGCGTGACAGGCCGGTACTCTAACCAACTGAGCTACCACCGCGCAGGATCAAGACGTCCGGGGTTCAGGCGGGGATGGCGCGGTGGACGGGGCTCGAACCCGCGACCCCCGGCGTGACAGGCCGGTACTCTAACCAACTGAGCTACCACCGCATACCCCACCCGGTTCCCCGGACGTGGAGCGTCGGATAGGCCACCCCAAGGGCCCTGTCAAGCCGTTCCGACCACCGCAAAGAAAACGACTCGGTGACTCAAACCGC